>JBOHMK010000231.1:0-3993 GCA_050730115.1 Acetobacteraceae bacterium | reverse complement strand
ATGGTCGGCACACCATCCTTTCTTTTCAGTGGCCTGCTGATCCCCTTACGTCTGTTGCCATAGGCAACAAACGTCGCCGGCAGGACACGGGTACACCAATTCCGTGCAACCGCGCATGTGCGCCACTCCGCGTCGTCCCATCATCAGCCCCCGCGCCGTCATCGCGAGGAGCAACGTGCGCCGAGCGCGCGGCGCGACGTGGCGATCCAGCTCCCGCCGGAGCCGCTGTCCCAACGCCCAACAGTACCCCGGATCAGACTCGACTGACACGCTGTCCGCGACGAAATTCCTCTTCCCTCCCCCCTTGTGGGGAGGGTGGCGCGAAGCGCCGGGTGGGGGCGGACTACTCAAGAACCAAAGCTCGTAATAGGAATGGTTCCGCGGAAACGCTCTGCTGAATTCTGCCATCAGCGGAACAGCAGTGCGGACAGTTTGCGCCGCGCCGCCGTGGCGGCAGGATCGTCGAAGCCCCAGGCCTCGAAGAATTTCAAAAGCTGCAGCCGCGCGCCGTCGTCGCGCCAGACGCGATCGCGGCGGATGATCTGGAGCAGCGCCTCCGCGGCCTCCTCGCGCCGGCCGAGTGCGTTGAGTGCAGTGGCAAGGTCGTAGCCGGCTTCGAAATCCGCGGGATTGGCGGCCAGGCGCGCCTCCAGGCTCTTGAGGCCCGCGGTCGCCTTCCGGCCTTCCCCGGCGAGTGCCACGGCAGCGCGCGCGCCGGCGATCTCGGCATGCTCGGCGAGCTTCGCCGGCACCTTGCCGAGCGTCTTCTCAGCCGCTGCCTCGCGGCCGGCAGCCAGCTCGGCGCGGATCAGGCCACCCCACGCTTCGGCGCTCTCGGCATCGGCTGCCACCGCCTCCTCGTAGAGGCTCGCCGCCTCGGCGCCATTGCCCTCCTCGAGCGCTGCCTTCGCCGCCGGCAACAGGTCAGCCCCGGGCATCGCCCCGCCCGCCTGTTTGAGCACGTCCTCGACGAACCGCTTGATCTCGGACTCGGGCAGTGCGCCCTGGAAGAGATCGGCGATCTGGCCCTGCCAGAAGGCGGCTACCGTGGGCACGGATTGCAGCGGCAGACCGAGGCCCGCCAACTGCTGAACCAGCGCGCGGTTCTTGTCGA
Source organism: Acetobacteraceae bacterium (assembly GCA_050730115.1). Taxonomy (GTDB): domain Bacteria; phylum Pseudomonadota; class Alphaproteobacteria; order Acetobacterales; family Acetobacteraceae; genus JAKAWQ01. Next base: position 2,879 of record JBOHMK010000231.1, on the reverse strand, counting down.
TATCGATCTTGACGAGCTTGATCCGCCCGCCGGCAGCCGTGACGACTTTCTCGAGCATCGGACCCAACTGCTTGCAGGGGCCGCACCAGGTCGCCCAGAAATCGACCAGCACCGGAACGTTGCGCGAGGCCTCGACGACCTCCTTCATGAAGGTCTTCTCATCGCCCTCGACGATCAGGGCGGAGCCGGATGCCGCCCCGGCAGCGGTCTCGGGCTTCTGGCCGATGATCAGGTCCATGGAGTCGTTCCCGGAGGGTTCTGAAAGGATGCGTCATAAATGAGGCGCCCAGCTTTACGCGCAAGACGGGGCTTACGCGCAAGACGGGGCCCGCGCCCAAGACGGGGCCAGGAAGAAACAACCCGTCACTCAGCCGTCATCGCGAGCCGCCACTTCGGCGGCGTGGCGATCCAGACCGGAGGCACCGAGCGGCCCCTCTGGATCGCTACGGGCCTCCGGGCCTCGACGAGGAATGGGGCCATAGGTTTCATGCCCGGCGGGTCGGCAGCGCCGGTGGGGAACTAAACAGGGCCGGAGGATCAGGCCGCGCGAAGGGCCTGATCGAGATCGGCATAGAGGTCCTCGAGATCCTCGATGCCGACCGAAAGCCTGAGCAGGTCGGGCGGACAAGGCGAGTCCGGACCCTCGATCGAGCCGCGATGTTCGATCAGGCTTTCGACGCCGCCCAGAGATGTCGCGCGTTTCCAGAGCCCCACCCCTGCAGCGGTGGCGATCGCGGCCAGCTCGCCGCCGCGCACACGGATCGAAAGCATCGCCCCGTAGCCGCCCTGCATCTGCCGCTCCGCGATGTCGTGGCCGGGATGAGAGGCGAGGCCCGGATAGAGGACCACGGTGACGGCCGGGTGATCGGCGAGCCGGGTCGCGAGTTGCGCCGCGTTCGCCGCCGCGGCGCGGACGCGAAGATCGAGCGTCCGCATGCCTCGAATCAGGAGATGCGTCTCCATCGGCCCGAGAATTTGGCCGAGCATCGTCCGCGTGCGCCGGACACGGCTCCAGAGATCGTCCTCGCGGGCGGCAGCGAGCGCCCCGGCGACGACATCGGAATGACCGTTCAGATATTTCGTCGCGGCATGCATCACGAAGTCGGCGCCGAGCGCGAGCGGGCGCGTAAAAACCGGAGTGGCGCACGTCGAATCGACGGCCAGGGCGGCGCCGGCCTGGTGCGCCAGCGCCGCCACGGCGGCGATGTCGGAAATGGTCCAGAGCGGATTGGCGGGGGTTTCGAGCCAGACAAGGCGCGTCTTGCCGGGGCGGAGGGCGGCGGCGATGGCCTCCGGGCGGGAGGCGTCCACCGGCGCGATCTCCAGCCCGAAGGCCCGCGCCTCGGTCATCAGCCAGGCGCGGAGCCCCCAATACATCACTTCCGGCACGACCACCTGCGCGCCCGGCCCAAGTGCCAGAAAAAGTGCGCTCGCCGCCGACATTCCCGAGCCGAACAACAGCGCCGAAGCCGCCTCTTCCAGCATCGCGATGATCGCCTCGGCCTCGCGCACGGTCGGGTTGTCGGGGCGGCCATAGATGTTGCCGCTGCGATACTGGTTGTCCGGGTCGCGGATGTAGGTCGTGGAAAGGTGGATCGGCGGCACCAGCGCGCGGCTGCTCTCGTCGATGTGGCCGAGCGCCTGAACGGCGAGCGTGCGCCGCGACCAGCGGGGGCGGGGAGGGATGTTCATCGGGTTTCAGCGCAGCTCATGACCAAGATAGAGCGGGATTATCAGCACCACGCGGCCCGCCTCAAGAAGGGTGAGGGGTGCCAGCGTCTCGATCCGGTCGAACAGCTCGCCGAACGAGGCCGCCATCCGCTTGGGCCCCACGTCCGGGGCGAGAATCAGCACGTCATGACCGCGATAGCGGGCGAGCGGATGTTCCAGACCGAACTCGTGCGGCTCGGAGCCGAGCACGACCACCGGCAGCTTCGCGCCGAGTGCGTATCCGATCTTCGCGGCATCGCTCCAGCGCACGGTGCCGATCACGAGACCGCGGCGATCGAGGAGGTGGCGCCGCGCCAGTTCGGGCCGGAGAAAATGCCAGTCCTGAAGCGTGAGCACGGGATCGAGGCCGATCGGAAACCGCGCCGCGAGGTCGATCGGCCAGTTGAATCGCACTTCCGTTGCCACCAGAGCGGTTGCGATCACCACGAAACCGGCGGTCCCGATCAGCCAGATGCGGATCCCGCGTACGCCGCCGGCAAGCCGCGCTTCGATCGCCCGACCGAGCAGCGGAAACAGCATCAGGTAGCCTGGTGCCGCCCAGTGGAACAGCACCCGGCCATCCGCCCAGAGCGCGATCACGCTGAAGAACAGGATCGCAGGCAGGGCCAGGCAGAAAAGCAGCCAGCCGCGCCATTCACTTGGGCCCCGCCGCGCCGCGCCCAGGCCGGAAATGACCAGCGGCAGCCAGATCCAGGGCAGCAGGTAAAGTGCCTCGCCACCAAAGACGATCAAGGGTGCCAGCGGATGAAAGGCGAGGCCGAACGCGCGATCGCCCTGAAAGGCGAACGACGCCCAGCCGTGGCGACCGTTCCAGATCAGAGTCGGAAGAAACACCAGGAACGCCACGATGACGCCGAGCCATGGCTCGCGGCGAGCGAGCCGGAAGCGATCGCGGGCGGAGCTCACGAGATACAGAAACGCGCCAAGCAGAACCAGGATCGCGTTGTATTTGGAGAACAGGGCGAGCCCCGCCGCCAGGCCCGCGGCGAGCCACCAGTAGAGCGCCCCTTCGCCCACCATCTCTTCCTCCGGGGCGTCGAGCGCACGCGCGAGAAAAAGCGCGGCCGCGATCAGCGCCGCATCGAGCGGCCCGTCCGGCAGCACGAAGCTTCCGAATACCACGCCGAACAGCGGCGAGAGGTTGTATG
>JBOHMK010000230.1:0-2548 GCA_050730115.1 Acetobacteraceae bacterium | reverse complement strand
GTCTATCGATCGACATATTTGCGTGCCCATGCCGCCCAACGATCTCAATCCGCCCCGGTCTGCCCTCCTGCACACGCGGGGTGAGGATACGCGCGCGCGCATCCTCGGGAGTGCGCTCGCGATGTTTGCCGAGCAGGGATACGAAGGTGCCAGCACCCGCGAGCTGGCCCGCCGCGCCGGCGTCAACCTCCCGGCCATTCAATATTATTTCGGCAGCAAGGAAGGCCTCTACCACGCGGTGATCGATGATATCGCCGCCGGGATGGAGGCCAAGGTCGCGCCGGTCACGGCCGAAATCGAATCCGCGCTCGCCTCGGCCTCCGCCTCCCGCGAAGAGGTGCTTTCCCTGTTACTCCGGATGCTGGAGGCATTCGTGGGCCTGGTCACCGACCGCACCGCGCCGGACTGGGAAAGCCGCGCCCTCTTCTTCGCCCGCGCCGAAATCGAGCCGGCTGCGGCGCTCGACCCGCTGCATGAGAGGGTGACGCGGCGGATCGTCGAGCCCTGCGCCGCGCTGGTCGGGCGTCTCATCAGGCAACCGGCCGACGCCGAGGAGACGCTGCTGCGCACGGTCGCGCTGATCGGCCAGGTGATCGTCTTCTGCAATCGAAAGGCGCAGCGGGTGTTCGGCTGGGACCAGGCCGATCCCAGGCGGGTGACCGCAATCCAGGGGGTGGTCAGGGACCATACCAGAGCCATCTTCGCCGCCGCCAAGGAAGCCTAGCCATGGCACGGCGCATGATTGTCATGCTGCTTGCGGTCGGCCTCGTGCTCGGCGGAATCGTCGGCTTCCAGTCGTTCAAGGCGCGCATCATCCACCGTGTCATGGCCTCGCTCGCCAACCCGCCGCAGACGGTCTCGGCGGTCACGGCGGGCTACCAGGCCTGGCAGCCTGCGCTCAGCGCAGTCGGCACGCTGACCGCCGTGCAAGGCGCCGATCTTTCGCTCCAGGTCGCGGGAATCGTCAGCGAAATCGACTTCAAGTCCGGAGAGGACGTTGCCAAGGGAGACCTGCTCCTGCGGCTCCGTGATGACGACGATGAGGCCCGCCTGCGGGCCCTGCAAGCGACGGCCGAACTCGCCCGGATCACCTACGAGCGCGACCGCAAGCTCCAACCCGGCCGGGTCATCAGCCAGGCGACGCTCGACAGCGACGCCGCGAACTTTGAGAACGCCGTGGCCCAGGTCGCGACCCAGCGCGCGATCGTTGACCAGAAGGTCCTGCGCGTGCCCTTCTCCGGGCACCTCGGCATCCGCGCGGTCGATCTCGGCCAGTATCTGCCGGCCGGCACCACGGTCGTCGGCCTGCAGTCGCTCGACACGATGTTCGTGGATTTTCATCTGCCGCAGCAGAACCTTTCGCAAATCCGCGTGGGCCTCTCGGTTACCGCGGTGATCGATGCCTGGCCGGACCGTCACTTCCCCGGCCGGATCGTGGCCATCAATCCGAAGGTGGATCCGGCCTCGCGCAACGTCCTGGTCCGGGCCGAACTCGCCAATCCCGAACATCTCCTGCTGCCCGGCATGTTCGCCAGGATCTCGATCGGGACCGGCGAGCAGGAGCAGCGGATCACCCTGCCGGCGACTGCGGTCTCATACAATTCGTACGGCGATTCGGTGTTCGTCATCGTCCCCGGCCCGGAGCGGGCGAAGGGAGAGCCGCACAAAATTGCGGAGCGGAAGTTCATCACTCTCGGGCCGGCGCGCGGCGATCAGGTTTCGGTCCTCAAGGGAGTGGCCGAAGGGGATCTCGTCGTCACCGCCGGGCAGATGAAGCTGCACAACGGCTCGCCGGTGGTGATCAACAACACGGTCGAGCTGCCGCTCGCCGCCCACCCCGAACTGGTCGATCCGTGATCGGAACCACGGCATGAAGTTCACCGACGTCTTCATCCGCCGGCCGGTTCTGGCGACTGCGCTCAGCCTGGCGATTCTGGTGCTTGGGGCGAGAGCGGCGATGCAGTTGCCGATCCTGCAATATCCGCGGACCGAGAATGCGGTCGTCACGGTGACGACGCTCTATCCGGGGGCGGATCCGGCGGTGATCGCCGGCTTCATCACGACGCCGCTCGAGAACGCGATCGCGCAGGCGAACGGCATCGACGACATGACGTCGAGGAGCCAGCCGGGCGTCAGCACGATCACCGTTAATCTCCGGCTGAACTTCGATCCGCAAAAGGCGCTCACCGAGATCAGTACCAAGATCAGCTCGGTGCTCAACCAGTTGCCGCCGGGCACAGAGCAGCCGGAACTCTCGGTCGCGGTCGGGCAGACGATCGATGCCATGTATATCGGCTTCACCAGCGCGGCGCTGGCACCCAACCAGCTCACCGACTACCTGGTGCGCGCGGTGCAGCCGAAGCTGCAGGCGGTCAAGGGCGTGCAGACCGCGGAGCTGCTCGGCGCCAAGAACTTCGCACTCCGCGCCTGGCTCGATCCGGACCAGCTTGCGGCCTACGGCGTGACCGCAAGCGACGTCGCCACGGCGCTCACCGACAACGATTTCATTTCCGGGATCGGCACCACCAAGGGCCGGATGGTGCAGGTC
>JBOHMK010000229.1:0-3130 GCA_050730115.1 Acetobacteraceae bacterium | reverse complement strand
CCCCCGGGCCGTGGCAAATCGTGGGTCCTCGCCATGCTCGCCCCCAAGCGGGGGCTGCGCGCGGCTCCGGTCCCGCCACAAGCGGCGGATTTGTCACGGCCCAAGGGCAGCACCGAAGCAATGCCAGGTCGGGGCGAAGGAACAGGCACCTCGATCAAACCAAGGAACAATCGCACTCCGGCGCTATGGCCTTGCCGGCACAGTGATCCGTTGCCTACAGTCAATCGCCCCATGGTGGGCGAGACTGAATCACGCCTCACACACAGAAATTCGGATACTCCCGCCATCGAGGCCGCGCGTCAGGGCTGGGCTGCGGCTTCCGCCTCACGCGCAGGCCCCACGCATCGCCTCCTCTGCGCGGCGCGCGAGCTCTGCCGGCGGCACATCCTCGACGTGAGTTGCGATGTGCCACACATTGCCCGACCGATCTCGGACCCCGCCGCTGCGGTCACCATAAAACTGGTTGGCGACCGGTCGCACCGAAGTGGCGCCGGCCGAGAGCGCCCGTCGATAGGTCGCATCCACGTCTTCGACATAGACGAGCAGCGTCGCCGGCATGGCCGGATGCTCGGAACTGGCATCCGCCAGCATCACGGTTGAATCGCCGATGCGGAGCTCGGCGTGCCCGATCCGCCCGCCCGGCGCCGCCAGCCGCACAGTCTCCACGGCGCCGAAGGTTGTCTTGGCAAAGTCGATCACCTTCGCGGCACCATCGGCAATCAGATATGGCGTGACGGCGTGATACTGGTCCGGCTTCGCTTTCACCGCCATGCTCGTTCTCCCGTGCCTTGATACTGACCTCACAAGCTTACCCGCCACGCGGCGGGCGACGGAAGACGCCTTCGTCCATGAAACCGGCCGTAGGCCCGATGCCGCGTCGGAACACACACTTCAAATCAACCAACGCAAGGCATAAGCTACCCGCGTGACATCAGACGCCGTTCCAATCCTGCCCAGGCCCCGGCGTGGGCCGGGGCTCCATCGTTTCGCCAACCCGCGCCGCTTCCTTAAGCTCTCGGAGGCCCTTCTGCCTTGGCTTGCGGCCGCGGCGATCCTGCTCGGCGGCGCAGGGCTCGTCTGGGGTGCCTTCTTCTCCCCGCCGGACTGGCAGCAGGGCCAGGCCGCACGGATCATGTACGTGCACGTTCCGGCCGCCTGGCTCGCCCTCTCCGGCTATCTCGCACTCGCCCTCTGCTCCGCCGCCTCACTCGTCTGGCGCCATCCCCTCGCCGATCTTGCGGCCCGCGAAATCGGACCGGTCGGCGCAGCCTTCGCCGCTATCTGCCTTGCCTCGGGCAGTCTCTGGGGCCGGCCGATGTGGGGCGCGTGGTGGGTCTGGGATGCCCGGCTCACCTCGATGCTGGTCCTCTTCTTCCTCTATCTCGGCCACATCGCCCTGATCCGCGCCTTTGACGATCAGGAACATGGCTTCCGCGCCGCCGCCATCCTCGCCCTGATCGGGGTCGTCGATTTGCCGATCATTCATTTCAGCGTGGTCTGGTGGAACACGCTGCATCAAGGCAACAGCATCAGCCTGTTCTCCGCTCCCAGTATCTATATCTCGATGCTCTGGCCACTCATCCTGGCAACCCTCGGCTATAGCGCCGGCTTCGCCGCGATCGTGCTGGCGCGCCTCCGTGCCGCCGTGCTCGAACGGCGCCTCGCTTCGCTGCTGCTCGCCAGGGCAACCGAGGCCGAGCGCGCCTCGCTCGCGCGTTCCCCCACTCCGGCCCCCACCCCGGCGGGACTGCCCGCACGATGAACCCGATCCCGTTCATCGTTGCCGCGTACGCGATCGCCACCATCGTCCCGGCCATGTTCGGGTTCGCCGCCGTCTCCAGAATGCGCCTGGCCGAACGGCGCCTTCGCGCCCTCGACCAACACCGCCCGCGTCGCGCCCGCGTCAACGCCCCGCCCCACGCCTGGCAATGACCCGCAAGCGCCGCCGCCTCTTCCTGCTGCTCGCCTCGCTCGCCGGCCTCGGCACCGCAACCGGGCTCGCGCTGGCTGCGTTCTCGAGTAGCATCGTCTTCTTCGTCACCCCGACCGATCTCGCCACCAAACCGTCCATGGACGGCCGCCTTCTCCGCCTCGGCGGACTGGTCGAGGAGGGTAGCGTCGCGCATAGCGTCGCCGATGGCCGCCCGGTTGTGCATTTCCGTGTCACCGACGGCCACGATTCCATTCCCGTGAGCTTCAGCGGCATCCTCCCCGGCCTCTTCCGCCAGGGCCAGGGCGTCGTCGTGCAAGGCCGGCTGGCTGCCGGCGGCACGTTTACTGCCGACCAGGTGCTCGCCAGGCATGATTCCGCCTACATGCCGAAATCTCTGGTCGAAGCGCTGAAAAAGCGCGGACTATGGGATCCGAATGCCGGGCCGCCGCCGCCGCCCGCGACCTGGGACACGATGCGGATCCCGAAAAGCAGCGGAGGTTGATCGGCAACCATGATTCCCGAACTCGGCAACTTCGCCCTGGCCCTCGCCTGCTGCCTCGCCGCCGCGCAGGCCCTGTTGCTGCTGTTCGGCGCCGAGCGCCGTGAGGCGCGGCTGATGGCGATGGCCCCGGGCCTCGCCTTCGGCCAATTGATCGCGGTCGCCACCTCCTTCGCCGCCCTCGCCTGGAGCAACGTCGTCTCCGACTTCTCGGTGCAGAACGTCGCCGCCTACAGTCAAAGCCAGGCACCGCTCTTCTATAGGCTCACCGGGACCTGGGGAAACCATGACGGGTCGATCCTCCTCTGGTGCCTGGTACTCGCCATCTGCGGCGCCGCCGTCGGCGCCTTCGGAACCAACCTCCCGGCCGCACTCCGCGCCCGCGTGATCGGCGTCATGGGCGCGGTTGCCGCCGGCTTCCTGTTGTTCGCGCTCACCGCCTCCAATCCCTTCACCCGTCTCTTCCCGGCGCCGATGCAGGGCCAGGGCATGAACCCGCTGCTCCAGGACCCGGCGCTCGCCATCCATCCGCCCATCCTCTACCTCGGGTATGTCGGCTTCTCGGTGCCCTTCGCGTTTGCCATCGCCGCCCTCCTGGAGCGCCGCGTCGATGCCGCCTGGGGCCGCTGGGTCAGGCCCTGGGCGCTTACCTCCTGGTGCTTTCTCACCTGCGGCATCGCGCTCGGCTCCTGGTGGGC
>JBOHMK010000228.1:0-7482 GCA_050730115.1 Acetobacteraceae bacterium | reverse complement strand
CTGTCGCCGCCTCGCCAAGGACTGGGAGAACCTCAACCACAACGCGCTCGCTTTCCTCCGCCTCGCGTCCATCCGGCTGATGCTCAGAAAGCTCTGTAATCCCTCATGAAGTCTCGGGACGGACTCTAAGGGACCACGGTGATGCTGTGGTTGAAATCGAACGCGCTGGAACCTACCCGCGCCGAATTTCGCGCCATGTCCGCGAGCCAGGCGCTCCGCCGGCGGCTGACGGTATATGGCTTACCCTTGCTTACGGTGGCGCTGATCGTCTTCTTCTCAGTGCTGCTCCCGAAGACGTTCCCGACCGCCCTCAACCTCCGCTCGATGCTCGCCGACAAGTCGGTGATCGCGCTGCTCTCGCTTGCCTCGATGATTCCGATGATGGCTGGCCGGATCGATCTCACGGTCGGCTACGGCATCGTGCTCTGGCATATCCTGGCGATCAGCCTGCAGGTCTATTACGGCATTCCGTGGCCGGCAGCAGTGGTGCTGGTGCTGCTGGCGGGGATCGCGAGCGGGTTCATCGATGCGCTCCTGGTCGAGATTGCGCAGATCGATTCGTTCATCGCGACCCTCGGCAGCGGCACGATCATCTACGCGCTCGCCCTCTGGCACACCGGGGGCCAGCAAGTGATCGGCACGTTGCCGAAGGCGTTTCTGGCGATCAACGACCTCTCCTTCCTCGGACTTCCGATCCCGACCTTCTAGGTCGCGATTGTCGCCATCATTCTCTGGATCATCTCCGAACGGCTGCCGCTCGGCCGGCATCTCTATGCGATCGGCGCCAACCCGCGGGCCGCCGGACTCAACGGCATTCCCGTGCGGCGCTACGTGATGGGCGTGTTCGTTGCCTCCGGCTTCCTCACCGCTTTCACCGGCGTCGTGCTCGCGGCCAAGCTCAGGATTGGCGAAGCGAGCGTCGGGCTCGAATATCTGCTGCCCGCGTTGGTCGGCGCCTTCCTTGGCTCGACCACGATCAAGCCCGGGCGAGTGAATGTCTGGGGCACGGTGGTCGCCGTCGTGATCCTCGCGGTCGGCATCTCGGGGATCGAGCAACTCGGCGGCACCTTCTTCGTGGAGCCGCTCTTCAACGGCGTCACTCTGGTGATCGCGATCGGGCTTGCCGGGATCGCCCAGCGCCGCTACGCGGCGAGCAGACGCGCCGCGGGGCGCGCGCCCTGACGGGGCCTGCGGCCGGCACTGCGCACCAGAGCGTGATGATGTCCGATCATCACGGGCTGGATTTATTTTCTCGATCAAATTCATAGTGTTGGCGGTCGGCTGCGCGATTCTGCCGACGGTCTGACTGAACTCGCGGGCCGCCGGCGGGAGGCGCGGATACGGTCCGTTTACGAAATCCTGGTAGCCCGTCGTTTCGTCGTCATCCTGCGGCTCTGTGAAGGGGATATGCTGCGCGACGGACTCGGCGGCCTGGTCGATCGCGGCCGGCAGTTCCTGCAGCGGACTGTGCGCGCTGCCGCCGTCCCCTTTGAGACGCCTGCGCTGCGCTTCGCGCATGTGCGTGAGGACGAGCGCCACCGCCTGGTCGCGCTGTTGCATGACTTTGCCGACAACGGTTCAGTGCTCGTGGTGCCGTGGGACGCGCTGCCGAAAGTGGTCGCGATGTCGGCACGCGATGCGGCGCTGTACACGGCGATCGCGGAGGCCAAGGCCGTCACCCCGGACGCGGTCCGCGCGGTCATGGCAAGCCTCGCCACATCCGGGGCGCTCGGCGCCGAAGCGCAGGCGCGGCAGGCTGCCAATGCCCATGCCGAGAGCCGGCGTCAGAGCGACATGCAGGCGATTCTGCTGTTCCATGTTTTGCGCGCCGGCGGCGCCGATCTGGCGCCACTGCTTGCAGATCCCACGGGCTCGTCAGCGGCTGCGAAGCGGGAGGTGCGGCGCGCCGCCGCGAGCCTCCGCATCGGCCGGCGCGAGGTCTATCGGCGTGCCGTTGATCTCGCCCGCATCGTCCTGCCGGTCGGCTCGCCGGGAAAGATCGGACCACCCCGCCCCGGCTGGCTCAGGCTGCTTTCCAACGATGTCTCGGCGTTCGCAGCAGAAGCCGAGGCGCGCGGCGCCAACGCCCTGCCGGAAGCGGCCCATTATCTGCACGCCCTGGCGAACGATGTCTCCTCGGCGGTCGAGGTCTCGCGCGCCGTGCTGCATGCGATCGACGGTGCGCTCGAGGATATACGCCCGACCATCAGCGGTGGTCCCGCCGAGTTCCTGCTCATCCGGCGGGCCATCGACCGCCTTTCCTGGGCACTCGACGGCTGGCCGGAAGTCGTCAACAGCGGGCGGGAGATTATGGCCGGGCCGACGGGAGAGGCGGTGGACAGGCTTCTTCTGCTGCGCCGGCTGCTGCCGGCGATGCCGGAGCGCGACGAATTCACTGTCCCGGCCCTGGCTGCACCGGCGCTGCGCAAGCTTTTCCCCTGAAACAGCCGACCGGCCGGAGCGTAACGACCGGGCGGCTTGCTTGCGGGTTTCGAGGAGGACCAAGCGGGGATGGGACGGCTTCCCGCGGGTAGCAAATCGAGCACCATGGTGCTACAATATGCCGCCTCCGAGACTGGCAACGGCGGTTCCAGAACAACCGTCTCTGCAACCCAGTTCTCCTGAAGTCTGGTCCAATACAGCCAATTCGGGGAGGATTGCGGCTCCACAACGAAACTGTCGAGGCAAGGCCCCACCGGCATGGACAAAGCGAGCAGAGCTGCTTTCAGGGGTTCGTCGATCCGGCGAACGTCGATCAGGCGGAATATCGGAAGATCCGGGGAAAATAGCGCGTTCGCCACAATGGAATGAAATCGTGGGGGATGAAATGGTGGGGAATGAAATGGTGGTATGAAGCCTCGATGAAATGCAGGCGGTGGGTGCGAGACCCGGCCGCCGGCGGGAAGGAGGAAACCATGCAGCAGAAGAACCGTCTGGTCACCGGTGCCGCACTCGGTCTCATCGCGGCGTCACTTTGCGCCGTGGCCGCGCACGCCGATGATCAGTTCGTCCAGTCCGCCAGGAAGTACGTGGCCGAAGTCACCAACCCCGTCATTCCCTGGACCGGCCCGACCACCGGACCCAACTCGGTTCCCGACAAGACTGTCGTTTATGTCGCCAACGACGAGCGGAACGGCGGCGCGCGTGGTGTGCAAGCCGGCGCCGCCGAGGCGGCCAAGGTGATCGGCTGGAAGTTCCGTGCGCTCGACGGGCACGGGACCGTATCCGGACAGAACTCCGCCCTCTCGGAAGCGATCGCACTCCGGCCGGACGGCATCATCCTGGGCAGCGTCGATGCGATTCAGTCCGCACCCCTGATCGAGCAGGCGGAGAAGATGGGCATCAAGGTCGTCGGCTGGCACGCCGGCGGCATCGCGGGAACGCTGCACAATCCGTACGTGTTCTGGAACGTCACCACCAATCCGCCCGACGTCGGCAAGGCCTCCGCGCTCTATGCCGTCGCTCAATCCGATGGCCATGCCGGTGTGGTGATCTTCACCGATTCCGAATACAAGGTCGCGATCGCCAAGTCCGACGCGATGGTGCAATGGCTGAAGCGATGCACAGGCTGCACGATCCTCGCGGTAAAGGATACGCCGCTTGCCTATGTCTCGTCGCGGATGGGGCAGCTCACCGCGGCGCTGCTTGCGCAGTACGGGAAGAAGTGGACCTATTCGATCGGCATCAACGATCTCTATTTCGACTTCATGGCGCCGGCCCTGCAGGCGGCGGGGATCTCCGCTACCAGCCCGCCCTCCAGCATCTCGGCCGGAGATGGTTCGGTCTCCGCGTTCCAACGAATCCGGGCGCAGGAATACCAGGTGGCGACGGTGGCCGAGCCGCTCAGGATGCAGGGTTGGCAGACGATCGACGAGTTGAACCGCGCCTTTGCCGGTGACCCGCCGAGCGGCTTCGTCGATCCGGTGCATCTCTTCGTGCACGCCGATCTTGGAGCCGATGGCGGGCCGCACAACCTCTACGACCCGGCGAATGGCTACGAGAATATCTACAGGAAGATCTGGGGAAAATAGCGGGTCCACCGCGGCGGGAGGGCAGGGGCGCCTGCCGCGGCGATTTGCTTCAGCCGGTATATTCCATGATGGTGAGACCGGCATTGTAGTCAGTCGCATAGGCGATGCCGTTGCGATCGACGAAGACATCGGCGGTCTGGATCACGCGGGCGCGATTCGGCCGGTGGTCCATCATCTTCGTGGGCGGCGGTGGTACCAGGGCGGCGACTTCCAGCGGCCGATACGGGTCGCGGATGTCGAACACCCGGACACCGGCATTCTGGTAGGTGGCAAAGATCAGCTCCGAGCTGATGAAGCTGCCGGGCCGGTTCTCGTGGATATTATGCGGGCCGAAATGCCCGCCCATGCCGACATAGTCGGCTTCCGTCGGGTTGGGAAAGGTCGCGATACTGACCGGGTTGGTCGCCACCCGGTTGTCGAACACCCAGATCGGCTTCATGCCATCTTCCTGGTGATCGAGCACCGCCTCATCGACGACGATGAGGAGCTCGCGATCGGCGAGCGGCAGGCAATTGTGCGTGCCCCCGCCGAACGGCGGAGCCCAGCTTTTGTGTACGATCAACTTCGGCGCCGTGCGGTCGGCGACGTCGATGACTGCGAGGCAGCCGTCCCGCCAGGCGCCGTAGGCGACGTCGCCCTGCACGACCGCGTGGTGCAGGCCCATCCGCGTGGTCGCCGGCCAGGTTGGCGTTTCGCCGGCTGCGAGATTCATGCCCGGGAGCCAGAACCGCCCGGCTTCACGCGGCTTTTCGGGATCGGAGAGGTCGATGGTGATCAGGATATAGTCGCTGAAGCCGTCGATCAGCGCCGAGGCATAGGCCCAGCGGCCGCCGACATACCAGGCGCGATGGATGCCGCCGCCATCGACCGGAAGGAATCCGATCTGTCGTGGCGTCTCGGGCCGCGCGAGGTCGTAAACCGCGAGTCCGGCCGACCAGTCGCGCCGGCCGGCGCTGCCATGCGCCGTGCCGACCGCGTGCCCGATCGTGCCCTTGTAATAGGCGTGCTCGTCGGCAAATGCCGCATCGGCGAACATGTCCTTGGCATGGATGACGAGCAGGAGATCATCATGGGCCTGGAGATGGATGTTCCAGCTGTTGTGCGGCGCCGGGAAATAGCCGGCCGCACGGGGCCGCGCGGGATTGCGCACATCGACGACGCTGAAGCCCTTCGAAAACATGTGGCCGATATAGGCATAGCCGCGCTGCACCATGATCTGCACACCATCGGGCCGGCCGCCCTGGTCGCTCCAGCCGAGCGGGCGCATGTTACGGACGAAGTCCGGCGTCGGCAGATCGATCACAGGCATGGACGTTTTCCCCCGGCAATCAGCACCCGTTGCCGCGCGTGGCGCGCGGCAGAAGGCGCCCGAAGCTATCCGTTCGCAGCCATTCGTCAATCCGGATGCGAGACCATGAGACGCTCAGGCGGGATTTCCGGAACCCCACCGCCTGCTCACGGCCGGCCGGTCCAGCTCGCGGCCATGGCCGCAATGCGCGCCGCCCGCGGATCGGATGGCGGCGGCGCATTTTCCTCGTGCAGGCGGAGATGATTGACCACCAGCACCACCGCGATCGCGCTCATCATCACCGGTGGAATCCAGATGATCATGCCGCCCGCAAGCTGATCATAGAGCGGGCTGATCGAAGGAAAGAACCGTCCGCAGATGCTGTAATAGGGGTAGATGTCGTGACGTGCGAAGACAATCGTCGCACCGATCGCGATCTGCGGGAAGATCACCGCGAAAGCCATCGCGGCGCGGATGCCGTAGCCGACGCGTGCCAGTGGGAAGGGACGGGGATCGAGCACCAGGCACCAGAATAAAAGCCCGTCGAGGACCATCGTCCAGTTCATGATCCAGAGCGACCGGTCGCTGACCATCGCCCGGAAGTGGATCCCGGGGATCAGCCAGAACGCAACCAGGCCGGCGAACAGCAGCGACGCCACCGCCGGCTGCTGGAGCGGCGCGATCATCCGCCTGACGCGCCCGGAAAACACGACCCGCCCGAAGGGCGCCGGGATCGCCCTTCTGAGTGGCAAACGTGCGAGGCCAAGTGCCACCAGGAACGGGCCGAGATGATGCATCACCACGTGCTGGATGCGGTTGAGAAAGAACTCGTGCTCGGCGAGATAAAGATAGCGGGTCTGCAGCACGACATAGATCAGCACCATGCCGAGCACGAAGGACACGCGCCGCCACACGGGCGGGCGCTCCGTCCGGGGCAATTGGGTGACGCCCCGGAGATACCACCATACGAACAGCCAGGTGCCGAGCCAGGCGAACCACGAGAAGTCGTAGGGCATCCAGACCGGCATCGCCGCGGGGTGCGCGCCGGCAGCCCAGTTGACCAGCGCCCCGAGAACGACGATCACCGCCGGCACGGCGAATTCCGGAAGTGCGATCGCGGCAAGCGGACGGATTGGTGCCGTGCTGGTTCCCATTTTACGTGCGCCGTCCGGCGATCGCCGCCTGAGCACCCTCTCTGCCCAGGAGCTCGCCGAGCGCGCCGGCGACGCCGGTCACGCTGGCGGTGCCGGTATCGAGGGAGGGAATCAGAAGTCGCGCCCTGCCGCCTGCATCGAATACGTAGATCACCGACGAATGGTTCACTTCGTAGGGATGCTGAGCGGTCGGGGCCGAGACCGAGTAGCCGACATGATAGCGGCTGGCGAGTGAGGCAAGCTGATTGGCCGTGCCGCGCAGGCCGACGATCTCGGAGGCGAAGAGATGAGTGTATTTGTGGAGCACGGGAAGCGTGTCGCGATGCGGATCGACGGTGACGAAAAGCGCCCGCACACGCCCGGATTCCGCGCCGAGCCGCCCGAGAACGAGTGCGATGTTATGGAGCGTCATCGGGCAGACGTCCGGGCAGTTGGTATAACCGAAATAGAGCAGCACGACCTTGCCGCGGAAATCCTGGGCATTCACTTCCCGCCCGGTATTCGCGTCGGTCATGGTGAAAGCAAGACGCGGCAGGCCCCAGCCGGTGACATTGACAGTGGGTCCCTCTAGGCCGCTTTCGGCGGCTCGCGCTCGCGGTGTGAAAAGGGTCAGCAGCAGCAGGAAACCGCTGCCGGCGGCGAGCAGCGCGCGTCGACCGGATTGATCGAGTTGAGCGCCCGCCGTCTCTTTGCCAGCACTCATTCCGCACTTTCCTTTCCTCATCCGGTGCCGCGCGCCGGCACGCACCGCCTGCAACTGGTGACGGCGAGGTTCGCGCGGATCGCTGACAGTGGCGGGTCGCGCGTCGGCGAACGCAACCGCGGCACCAGCATAAAATCGCGAAAGAGAATGCGCCCGATCGCCGGAGCGCGGCTTAGACCCGCCGGCCGGGATGTCAAGGACACGAGTGGCCAGCGGTTGATGCCTGGCAGTTTTCTGACAAGGGCGGTCGCGGGTTTCGCCAGGACACGATGCGGGGCTCTGCCCCGCACCCGGCCAAAGGCACGC
>JBOHMK010000227.1:0-4845 GCA_050730115.1 Acetobacteraceae bacterium | reverse complement strand
CTTCTCACCCTCATTCCGACCGCGGTGTTCGTCGAGCATGCGCTCGGTGATCGGGTGCAGGGGAACTGGCCGGCGGTGCTCTATCCAACGGCGGCGATCGCTGCCGCGGCCCTGGTCGGCCGCCCCTGGACCAGGTTGCGGGCGCCGGCGGTGATCCTCGGGTTCATCTTCACATTGGGCGTCTATCTCCAGGCACTTGCCGCGCCGCTCGCGCTCCCGGCACGCCTGGACCCGAGCTTGCGCGCACTCGGTGGCTGGGGTGGGCTTGCCGCCGGCGTGGGCAAGATCGGACGTGTGGACGGGGCCGCGTTCCTTGCCGCCGGGAACTACGGCGAGGCGTCGATGCTCGCCTTCCTGGGCCGTGGCCCGGTTCCGGTGGTCGCCACGGGCGCGCGCTGGCGGCTGTTCCGGCTTTCTCCGGCCGGTCCGGCGATCGCCGGGCGAAGCGGGCTTCTGTTGCGCCGAGGCGGGCGCGCCGTGCCCGATCCCCGCCATTGGGTCGTGCTCGGGCCGCCCACGGCGATGGCGCGCACACGGCATGGCGAGGTGGCCCGATCCTACCTGCTCTACAGGGTGCGCGCCCGGTCGGGGATCGTCGGAGCGATCCTGCCCGAGCCGTGAGCAGACATTGCGGTGCACCAACCCGGAAGAGTCTGGTTAGGCCCCGTTAAACAAGCTCTGGCAATCTTCTGGGCGGCAGCTTGGGCTGGGCGGGCCGATGCGTGCGAAGGGCCGGAAGCAGGGGAAAGAGAAGGCGGGGATCATCATCCGCAAAGAGGAGGTCGTCGCCGGTGCGGGGCACGGCGGCGCCTGGAAGGTGGCGTACGCGGATTTCGTGACCGCGATGATGGCCTTCTTCCTGCTGATGTGGCTGATCAATGCAACCACCGAGGCACAGCGCAAGGGTTTGGCCAACTATTTCGCGCCGACCTCGGTTATGAGCTTCCACTATTCGGGAGCCGGCAAGCCCTTTGGCGGCAAGACCGCGTTCTCGCGCGGGCAGATGGTGTCCGATGCCGGCGCCGTCCAGGTGATCACCGGCAAGCAGCAACCCGAGCCGACCGAGAGACCGGATTCCCGAACGCCGCGGCCGGGCACACTGGCGCCGGAGCGGGGCACGACGCGCAAGGTCGAGAACGGGCCGGCGGCACCTTTTGCGCCGACGCCAGGCGGGGTGGGTGGGCCGGACGTAGGCGCTCCGGCGCTGCCGCTTGCGGCCGGCAAAGGTGGGGGCGCTGCCCGGCCGGACGCGGCGGCCCTGGAGGCAGGGCGGCAGCAGGCGGCATTTGCGCGTGCGGCCGGCGAGATTCGCGGAGCGATCCGCGCGCATCCAGGGCTGCGGGCGATCGCCAGGCAGATCGCGATCGACATCACCCCCCGAGGGCTCAGAATCCAGATCATGGACGACAAGAAGCGGCCGATGTTCGCCTTGGGCTCGGCGGCGCTGGCACCGGCGGCACAGCACTTTCTCGCCCTCCTGGCGCCGATCCTCGGGCGGCTCAGCGGCCCGATCGCGATCTCCGGCTACACCGACGCGGCACCCTATCTCGGTACCGGCATGACCAACTGGGAGCTTTCGACCGAGCGCGCCAATGCGGCGCGCAGCCTGCTCGTGGAGAGCGGGCTTGCCGGCGCCCGCGTCGCCAGCGTGAGCGGCTACGCCGATCGCAACCTGCTGCTGCCGGCCCAGCCGCTCGCCGCTCAGAACCGGCGGGTCGCGATCCTGGTCGAGCGGGTGGCGACACCGGCCGCGGCCGTCCCCGCGGCTCCGGGCGCGCCGGCATCGCGAGCGATCCGGTAAGGGCCGCGCGTGGTTGCCCTGGGCGGCCTTGTCTTTCTGCTGATCTGCGTCTTCGGCACCTACATCGCCGAGGGCGGCAGCATCGGCCCGGTGATGGCAGCGCTGCCGTTCGAGTTTGCGATCATCGGCGGCGCTGCGGTCGCCACCATCATCATCGCCAACTCGATGCACGCGGTGAAGCATACGCTTGGCGGCTTTCGCAAGGTGCTGCGCGGCGGGCTCTTCAAGAAGGGGGATTACGTCGATCTCCTGAGCCTCTTGTTCTACTTTGCGCGGCTCGCCAACACCAAGGGGACGATGGCGCTCGAGGTGCATATCGAGCGTCCGGAAGAGAGTGCGGCCTTTCGCAAGTTTCCGAAGATCCTGGGCAACCATCACGCTAAGGGAATGATCTGCGACTATCTCCGGATGATCGGAATGAACGCCGACGATCCGTACCAGATCGAGGACGTGATGGCGCGGGAGCTGAAGAAGACGCTGCAGGAGGAGTTGCATTCCGCGCACGCGTTGAGTGTGGTTGCGGATGCGCTGCCGGCGTTCGGCATCGTTGCGGCGGTGCTCGGGGTGATCCAGACGATGGCGCATATCGCGCAGCCGCCGATGGTGCTCGGGCGGATGATCGGCGAGGCCCTGACCGGAACCTTTCTTGGCGTGCTGCTGGCTTACGGCGTTGCCGCGCCGTTCGCAGGTCGTCTGCAATCGGTGGCCGAGGAGGAAGCCAAGTATTTCGAGGTGATCCGTGCGGTGCTGGTCGCGCACCTGCACGGCAATGCGCCGCAAGTCAGTGTCGAGACCGGGCGCAAGATGGCACCGAACCAGTATATGCCGAGCTTTCAGGAGGTCGAGACCGCGATCCAGTCGCTGCAGATCGAGGCGTAGCGGCATAGAGGCATAGGAGTTGGGCAGATCAGTCCCGGGCGAGGTCGGCGAGCAGCCCGGCCGCGACCATCAGTTTGGAGAGTGTCAGGCCGTGCGAACATATGCCGCCCACGGCCTCGCGGATGCGCCGGACGGGGTCGGCGCGATGCTCAGCCCAGGCGGCGATCGCGGCCGGGCCGGAGGTCTCTTCCTTCATGGCCTCGGCGGTCAGGCGCCGATGCGCGTCGGTGATCCCGTCGATCGCGCGATTGCGCGCGAGGCGGTCGTAATGATCGGCGATGGCGATTCCCTGCGCCGCTTCCATGATGGTCCGCAACCGGAACATCTCTTCGATCGCGAAGTGGGTGCCGGCGACCTCCGCGGCGGGCCGCGTTGTCAGATTGGCCACCAGAACGATGTCGGACGCCGCGGCAAGATCGGGAAACGAGGCGATGCGCCGCGCGAGGTCGGGCGGCACGCCGGCCGCGGAAAGTGTCGCCGCACGTTGATCCCGCGCCTCGATGGCTGACGCCGGCAACGTCTGATCGAGGCCCGAGGCGACTTCGGCGATGCCGCCTTGGTAGCGGGCCACGAGTTGCTCGAGCGGTTGGGCGTTGGGCGCGACATTGCGGATGAACCAGACCATCCGGCCGAGGAGCAGATCCTGGACCGCACCGTAGAGCTCGAGCTGCAGGGCGCCGGGGATGCGATCGTCCAGGGCGTCGATCTCGGCGTTGCGTTCGGAAATACCGAACGAATCGCGTGCTGCCATGTAGGCGGTGGCGATCGCCGGCGCGTCCGCCCCGGTCTCGTCGGTGAGCCTCGGGACGACCGCGGGTCCGCCGCGATTGATGATGACATTGGCCAATTGTGTTGCGATGATCTCACGGCGGAGCCGATGCCGGGCAATGGCATCCGGGAAGCGCTCCCTGAGCCCGACCGGAAAGTAGCGGGTCAGCTCGTGCTCGAGATAGGGATCGTCGGGGAGCGGGCTATCGAGCACGCGGTCGTGCAAGGAAAGTTTCGCGTAGGCGAGCAGCACGGCAAGCTCGGGCCTCGTCAGCCTTTCGCCGCGGCGGACGCGCTCGGCAAGCTGGGCGCTGTCGGGCAGGAACTCGACCGTGCGGTCGAGCCGCCCCTCCTGCTCCAGCATCTGCATCAGCCGTTCGCAGAGACCGGCATCGGTTGCATCACGGCGCTCCGCAAGCGAGAGCGCGAGCGATTGCAGGTAGTTGTTGCGCAGTACCAGAGCCGACACTTCGTCGGTCATGCCGGCCAGGAGCCGGTGCCGCTCCGCCTCCTGCAGTCCTCCGTCGGCAAGCAGAGGGGCGAGTGCCACCTTGATGTTGACCTCGACGTCGGAGGTGTTGACGCCGGCGGAATTGTCGATCGCATCGGTGTTGAGACGCACCCAGTGCAGGGCGGCCTCGATCCGGCCGCGCTGGGTCAATCCGAGATTGGCGCCCTCGCCGATCACCTTGGCACGCACCTCTCGGGCGGTGATGCGGATCGCGTCATTGGTGCGGTCACCCACCTCGGCATCGGTCTCGCCGCTCGATCGGACATAGGTGCCGATGCCACCGAACCAGATGAGGTCGACTTCCGCCCTCAGGATCGCGTTCATGATTTCGGCGGGAGTGGCGGTGCTGCGGGCGAGCCCGAGTACCGCCTGAGCTGCGGGCGAGAGCGGTACCGACTTGAGGCTGCGCGAGAAGACGCCGCCACCCTCCGAGATCAGGCCGCGATTGTAATCCTGCCAGCTCGAGCGCGGCAGATCGAACAGCCGGCGGCGCTCGGTCCAGGCGATCTCCGGGTCGGGGCTGGGGTCGAGGAAGATGTCGCGATGATCGAAGGCGGCGATCAGCTTCAGGGAGCGCGACAGCAGCATTCCGTTGCCGAACACGTCCCCCGACATATCGCCAACGCCGACGACGCGGATGGAGTGGTGATGGATGTCGATGTCGAGCGCGCGGAAGTGCCGCTTCACCGACTCCCATGCGCCGCGTGCCGTGATGCCCATGCCCTTGTGGTCGTAGCCATTGCTGCCGCCGGAGGCGAAGGCGTCGGCGAGCCAGTAATCGCGGGCGATCGCGAGCGCGTTGGCGGTGTCGGAGAAGGTTGCGGTGCCCTTGTCGGAGGCGACCACGAGATAGGGATCATCCGGATCGTGGCGGACGGTCATCGGC
>JBOHMK010000226.1:0-7301 GCA_050730115.1 Acetobacteraceae bacterium | reverse complement strand
AGGTCAGCCAGCCCAGCAACGGTAAGCGCGCCAGCACCGGATCGACGAACACGGCCTGGTGCGCCTGACCCCAGCGCCACGCCGCCGGATCGCGACCGTAAACCGCGCTGAGCCCGGCCGTCGCCTGCTCGAGCGCCTCGGCAAGCAGCGGAGCGCAATCCGCGAGGCCCGCGCTCTCGGCGCCTCCGCTGGCGCCGCACCAGCGCGAATGGCCGTCATCACCGAGCACCGCGGCCATGAATTCCGGGCCCGGCGCCGCGCCATTGTCCGGAACCCCGATCCCGGCAAAGATCAGCGCCCGGAAGCGTCTGATCCAGGCGTTGAAGATCAGGGGCTGCGGCAGGTTCAGCGCCATCTCGCCATCCCAGTGGCGGATCAGGTCAAGCGCCTTGGCCGCACCGCCCGGCGGCGGCCGCGTCCGCTCGAGAACCGGCAGCAACTGTTGGGCAAACGTGCTCTCGACGTCGCTTTGCATCGCCGCGGAATCGGCAACCGTGGCGCGCGGCTGCGCCGCCAGCATCTCCCGGATGCGCCGCGCCCGCCACGGCCCAAACCAGTCGCGCGTAATGAAAACCGGAAAGCCAGTGAGCCCGATGCGATTATTGGCGTTGACCAGCGCGCCCGATGGCGGATCGACGATATGCGGCAGCGCCGGCCCCGCGGCGAACCCGGTCCAGTCGAAGGCGCCGCTCGCCCCGTCAACCGGCATCGCCCCATCGCCATGCTTCCGGATCGGCAGCCGCCCGGTCATGAAAAATCCGATCTCGCTCCGGTCCGCGATCAGCAAATTCAAAACCGGCGTCGAGATTTCCCCCGCCGCCTTGCCGGCAGCGGCAACGCTGTCGGCCTCGTTGAGTGCGAGCAGCCCGGTTGCCGCCGTGTCCCCGGGCGCCAGGCCCGCCATCTCGATCGCCAGCACCGGGCCGTTCGGATCGATCAGGTCGCTGATCACCGGTCCGTGGCGCGTGGTGCGCACCGTCAGGGTGACATCCGGGCGGCCGCGGACGTGGATGATCTCCTTCCTGACACCGAACGGCTCGGGCCCTTGCGGGGTTTCATATCGCCCGCCAGGCAGCGCCTTCTCGACGAACAGATCCTCGGTATCGGCACCGGTATCGGTGAAGGTCCAGGCGATCTGGCGGTTGTGCCCGAGCACCAGGAACGGCACACCCGGAGCAGTCGCGCCAACCAGGGTCGTATCGGGCGTTTCGATGCGCGCGAGATACCAAAGGGAGGGAAAGTTGAGCCCGAGATGCGGGTCACCGGCCAGGAGCGGCGCCCCGGTCGCACTTCGCGATCCGGCGACCGCCCATTCGTTCGAGGCGGTTTGCGGCCCGGTAAACGGCGCCGGGAAGCGCGGCACCAAAGCCAACAGACGCGCGGCACTCCGCCCGAGCAGGGCAAGCGAGGCGTCGACGCTCGGAGTGCCACGCTCCGCCGGCCAAAGTGCCAGGATGCGATCCACCGGCAGCTTGCCCAGCAGTGCCAGGCGCGCCAGTTCGGTGCGCCAGTTGCCGGCAAGCGAGTAGCTCATCCACTCGCCCCAGCACAGCGAATCGACCGCGGTCCAGGGGCGCGGTGCGCCAAGCATCAGGAACTGCGGCGCCGCCCATCGTCCACGCTCCCTGATCCATGCATTCACCCCGCGCGCATACGCATCGAGCATCCTTCTTGTCGGCCGCGGCAGCCCGGCCAGGGTCGCCTCCGCGTGCCGCTCGAGCCCGAGCGTGCGCATCCATTCATCGGAGGAGAGCGCCGCCGGCCCGAACCATTCGGCGAGCCGGCCCGCCACCAGCCGGCGTAACAGCGCCATCTGGAACATCCGGTCCCGGGCATGCAGATAGCCGAGCGCCGTTGCCGCATCCTCGAGATTCGCCGCCCGGATGAACGGAATACCGTGCGCGTCAAGCGCGATGGTGACCGGTGCCGTGAGGCCGGGAATGGCAAGCGACTGCGAACCCGAGGGCAGCGTCAGCCAGATCACGCCACCGCCCGCTGCGATCACGACCAGGATGAAAGCGATCAGCCCGAGCACGGCGTGCCGCAGGCTCCGGCCGATTGTGCGCATGCCGCGGCGAGCCTTGCCGCTCAGGCGAACGATGACTGATCCGTCGGTGGTTCGTGCACCGGTTCCTGATCCAATCTGGCAATGTCCGGATGCCCAGGAACGGTCGGGAAATATTTCAGCACCAGCGGATCATGGCCGGGGATGATGTGGTCGGGGCCATCGGCCAGCGCTTCGAGAATCTCATAGCCTTCCAGCATCCGCGCCACGTCCACCACCAGCGGAAACGGGTTGCGCGAGCGGATGTTGGCCCAGAAATGCGCAGCGTCCGAGGCCAGCACCACAGAGCCGCGTCGGGTCGGAACTCTGATCGACTGCAGGCCCCCGGAATGCCCGCCGATCAGGTGCAGCGTCACCCCGGGGGCGATTTCCGCAGTGCCGTCGTGGAACCGGATGCGACCGGCGAAGACGTTCCTGACAGCGCCGACCACATCCTCTACGTCAAGCGCGCGGCGGAACACGTCGTGGCACATGCAACGCCCGGTCGCAAACGCCATCTCGCTGTCCTGGAGATGGAAAATGGCGGCTGGGAAGGCCTCCCAGTTGCCGGCGTGATCCCAGTGCAGATGCGAGATCACCACATCGCGCACCGTGGCGGCATCGATGCCGATCGCGTCCAGCGCCGCTTCCGGCGAGTGCAGAGACTGCCTGCCACGACGAACGCCGGACTCCGGGCCGAAACCGGTGTCGACCACGATCGTCCGCCCCTCGCCGCGAATTGCCCAAAGGTAATAGTCGATCGGCATCGCGCGCGCATGGTCGTCGGGGAACAGAAAATTCTCGCCCGCCGTGCGCGCCGTAAGAGTGGCGTAGCGAAGCGCAAAGACTTCGTACTCGGGTGTGCTCATGATCGGGATTTCTCCTCGGCCAATCAGTGAAGCAGCTTGCCGGCCGGCTCGCCAGCCTCTAGCGTGGCCGCGAATCGTGAAGCAACTGCAAACCAGGGAAACGGCAATGGCCAGTCATCCGCAACATCCGGAATATGCTAGCCCGTTGTTCAAAAAAGGTCTCGAAGTCCGCCGCGAGGTGCTGGGCGCGGAGTACGTGGACGGCTCGCTGGCCACGGCCGACGAGTTCTTCCGCGCCTTCCAGAAAATCACGACCGAAATGGCCTGGGGCGAGATCTGGACCCGACCAGGTCTGCCGCGCAAGCTCCGGAGCATCCTCAATCTCGGCATGCTGACCGCGCTCAACCGTCCCAACGAGCTCAGGTTGCACCTGCGCGCGGCGCTGACCAACGGCGTGACGCGCGAGGAGATCAAGGAGATCCTGCTGCAGGCATGCGTCTATTGTGGCATTCCCGCCGGCCTCGACGCGTTCAAGGTCGCGATCGAGGTGTTCAAGGAGATCGACAGGAAGGCGGGCGGCTGATCACCTGCTGGCCGGCGCTCATGCGGCCATCAGGCCGCGCAGGGTCGCGAGGTAGCGGCGTTCGATCGATTCCCGCGCTATGTGTCGGCCTTGGCGTACCACTGCGCAGCCGCGCCGCCAAACGGTATCGACGACACGGTCAGCCGAAAAAATCCAACCGTCCAGCCAGCCGTCGTCGTTGCGAAGCGCAAGCGACATCTCTCTCGTGTCCAGCGCCACCACGTCCGCCGCGCGACCGGTCTCGAGTGCCATCGCGCCGCTTGCCAGCGCCTGCGCCCCGCCCGTTCGCGCCGCATCGAACAGGCTGCGCCCCGTGCTCCGACCGGCGCCTGAGGCAAGAACGTTGCGCGCGTGAGTGCGCAGGCGCTGCGCGTATTCGAGCTGCCTGAGCTCTGCTGCCGCATCGATCCGGACGTTCGAATCGGTGCCGATTCCATAACTCCCGCCGGCGGCAACCCACGACGGGGCGTTGAAGATGCCATCGCCGAGGCTCGCCTCGGTGACCGGACAGAGGCCGGCGACCGCGCCGGTATGCGCCAGCCGCGTGGTTTCTTCTTCGGTCATATGAGTCGCGTGTATCAGGCACCAGCCAGCTCCGACATCGGCATGATCGAGCAGCCATTCAACTGGCCGCGCACCGCTCCAGGCCAGGCACTCTTCGACCTCACGCAACTGTTCGGCAACATGGATATGGACGGGCCGACCCGCGGCCAGCGCGACTGCCTCTGCGAGCGCCGCCGGCGTTACCGCGCGCAGGCTGTGGGGCGCGACCCCAATCGTCGCATCAGGAAGCGTCCTGAGCGTGCCGGCCGCTTCCTCCACCAGCTTTGCGAACGCCTCCGGCGTGCACAGGAACCGGCGCTGGCCAGGAGACGGCGGCGCGCCGCCGAAGCCACCTTGCGCATAGAGCACCGGCAGCAAACAGAGACCAATGCCGCTCTCCGCGGCCGCCGCCACGATCCGCCCGGCCATCTCGGCAAGTTGTGCATAAGGTCGGCCGGCGGGATCGTGATGCAGATAATGGAATTCGCCCACTCGCGTGAAGCCGCTCTCCAGCATCTCGGCGTAGGCAAGCGTCGCGATCGCTTCGACGTCATCCGGCGTCAGAGCACCGAGAAAGTGATACATCACTTCCCGCCACGACCAGAAACTGTCGCGCGTCGGGCCGCGCACTTCCGCGAGCCCCGCCATGCCGCGCTGAAAAGCGTGGCTGTGTAGATTGGCAAGACCCGGCATCCCGACCGCAAAGCACTCCTCTCCCGGCCGGCGCACGTCGCCGGTGACGATCGCAGCGATCCTGCCATCCGCGATCTCGATCCGAACATCATGCGCCCAGCCGTCCGCGAGCAGCGCGGCACCGAAGAAAAGGGATGAGGCAGACATCAGAGCCGGGACCCTCTCGTTTCGCGACTGGACATTAGTCGGGGCCTGAGCCCAATCTATACACAACTCGTCAGGATCATCCATGTTGGTGGAGAGGCTCAGGACCGGAGCGTGCCTTGCGACGATCAATCCCGCGCGCGGCCGGCTCGGCATCGCCGAGCATGGCGCCATTGCCGAACAGGATGACCGAGTGTCGCCAAGCCCTGGCGGAATTTCAAACTGAGTGACGACCCGCTCATTGCGGGGCTGGACAATAGCCCCGGTTGGAAGTGATGAATAGACAAAATGGATCGCCCCATGCTGGTGGACAGGCTCTGGACCGGAGCGCGCCTTGCGACCATGGATCCGGCGCGCCGCGGGCTCGGCATCGTCGAGCACGGCGCCATCGCCGAACAGGATGGCCGCATCGTCTATGCCGGCACGATGGACGAGATGCCGAAGCTGGATGCGGCCGAGCGTATCGACTGCGCCGGCCGCTGGATCACCCCGGGGCTGATCGACTGCCATACCCACCTCGTTCATGGCGGAAACCGGGCCGCGGAGTTCGAGCTCAGGTTGCAAGGGGCGACCTACGAAGAACTCGCGCGTTCGGGCGGCGGCATTGCCGCCTCCGTCAAGGCCACGCGCGCGGCTTCGGTTGAAGAGCTGATCACCGCTGCCTTGCCGCGGCTTGACGCTCTCCTCGCCGAAGGCGCGACCACGCTCGAGATCAAGTCCGGCTATGGCCTGGAGACGAACGCAGAGATGCGCCAGCTTCTGGCGGCGCGCGCGCTCGCGCGTCATCGCCGCGTCGAGGTGACGACCACGTTCCTCGGTCTGCATGCGCTGCCCGAGGAAGCGAAATCCGATCGCGCTCTCTATATCGAAGCCGTTGCGGAAACGATGCTGCCGGCGATCTGCGCCGCCGGACTCGCCGACGCAGTGGATGGGTTCTGCGAACATATTGCGTTCTCTCCCGCCGAGATCCGCAGCGTCTTCGCCGCGGCGGGACGCCATCAACTGCCGGTGAAGCTGCACGCCGACCAACTCTCGAACGGCCACGGTGCGCTGCTCGCCGCAGAGTCCGGCGCCCTTTCCGCCGATCATCTCGAATACGCCGATGAACAAGGAGTGGCCGCGATGGCGCGCTCCGGCACGATTGCCGTGCTGTTGCCCGGTGCGTTCTACTTTCTTCGTGAAACCCGGGCGCCGCCGATCGCACTCTTTCGCAGCCATGGCGTGCCGATGGCGCTGGCGACCGATTGCAATCCCGGCACCTCGCCGCTGACTTCGCTGCTGCTGGTGATGAACCTGGCGGCCACCCTCTTCCGGATGACCGTCGAGGAATGTCTGCTCGCCGTCACCCGCAACGCCGCGCGCGCACTCGGCAAGGTGGCAACCCACGGTGTGCTTGTCCCCGGCGCCTGGTGTGACCTCGCCATCTGGGACATCGCGCGGCCGGCGGAGCTGGTTTATCGGATGGGTTTCAACCCGCTCTTTCGCCGTATCTGGAGGGGAAGGTGATTCTTCGCCCCGGTCAAACAACCATTGCCGACTGGCGCGCCATCTGGCGCGGCGAGACACCCGCGCTCGATCCCGGCTGCCACACCCGGGTGCATGCAGGGGCCCAGGCGGTGGCGGCGATTCTCGATCGCGGTGAACCCGTTTACGGAATCAATACCGGTTTCGGTCGCCTCGCCAGTGTCCGGATCAGCCGCGACCAGCTCGCAACGCTGCAGCGGAACATTGTGCTCTCCCATTCGGCGGGTGTCGGCCCGCCCATGCCGCGCCGCGTGGCCCGCCTGATGATGGCATTGAAGCTGACAAGCCTGGCGCAAGGCTATTCGGGCGTCCGGCCGGAGATCCTCGCATTCCTTGAGACCATGCTCGAGCGCGATCTCGTTCCTGAAGTGCCGGTTCAGGGCTCCGTCGGCGCCTCCGGCGATCTCGCACCCCTCGCCCACATGACAGCCGCCATGCTCGGTGAAGGCCGGATCCTTGCCGCCGGGGGCGCCGGCCCGGCACGCGAGATTCTCGCCGCCCACGGATTAACCCCCGTCGTGCTCGGACCCAAGGAGGGCCTGGCTCTCCTCAACGGCACGCAGTTCTCGACCGCTTACGCCTTGGTGGGTCTGTTCGAAGCCGAAACGCTGCTGCGGGCAGGTCTGGTCGTCGGTGCGCTGGCAACGGATGCCGCCCGCGGCGCGGATACGCCGTTCGATCCCCGCATCCACGCCCTCCGACGCCATCGCGGGCAGATAGAGACGGCGGCCGCGCTCCGGGCGCTGATGGCCGGAAGCCCGATCCGCGCTTCACATCTCACTGGCGATGAGCGCGTTCAGGACCCTTATTGCCTGCGCTGCCAGCCGCAGGTGATGGGCGCCGCCCTCGACGTGCTGCGGCACGCGGCCGGCGTGCTGGCCATCGAGGCCAAAAGCGTCTCCGACAACCCGCTGATCTTCGCCGAGAGTGGGATGGCCTTGTCGGGCGGCAACTTCCATGC
>JBOHMK010000225.1:0-3764 GCA_050730115.1 Acetobacteraceae bacterium | reverse complement strand
GTCGTCGATCGGGAAGACGGACTTGAACACCTCCTGGAGGCCGGCCTGGGCGCGGGAGCCGGGCCGCACGTGCATCTGCAGGAACGCCTCGTAGGAGGCGCGCTGGACGTCGATCAGGTTCGGCATCGGCGCGACTTCGGGGATGCGCCCGAAGGTGCGGCGGATGCGTTTCTTGCTGGTGAAGGAATGGAGGATTGCGTTCATCACCTGACCTGCTGCCCTCTCAACCCACGCGGGATTCCATTGAGCACGGAGAAAGCGCCAACGGGGCGGGGATCACGCGGATCCCCACCCGCACCTGTTCCCGGACGCCTGAAAGCGCCCGGGGTATCCGGATCGTCGGTCTACTTGATCTCGACAGTCGCGCCCTGCTCTTCCAGCACCTTTCTGATCTTCGCCGCCTCCTCCTTATTCACGCCCTCCTTGACCGGCTTGGGGGCACCCTCGACGAGGTCTTTGGCCTCCTTGAGGCCGAGCCCGGTGATGGTCCGGACTTCCTTGATGACGTTGATTTTTTTCTCGCCGATCTTGCTCAGTATGACGGTGAACTCGGTCTGCTCCTCGACCGCCGGAGCGGCAGCCTGAGCAGCCGGAGCCGCGGCAACCGCGACCGGCGCGGCGGCCGAGACGCCCCATTTGGTCTCGAGGAGCTTGGAAAGTTCGGCAGCCTCCAGCACCGTCAGGCCGGAGAGCTCGTCAACCAGCTTCGCCAAGTCTGTCATGTTCGCGTGTCCTGTTAGATTAAGCTTCTATCGGGTCCTTGCAAGCCCCGGCATATGCGCCGAACACGCGGGCGAGTTGCCCGGCGGGCGCGGCGAGGATGCTTGCGAGTTGCTGGGCGGGCATGCGCAGCAAGCCGGCGAGCTGGGCGCGGAGCACCTCGAGCGAGGGAAGCTCGGCCAGCGCCTCGACCGCCCTGGTATCGAGCGCGCTCGGTCCGAGTGCACCGCCGACCACGGCGAAACGATCGTTCGTCCTGGCGAATCCGACCGCGACCTTGGCGACGGCGACCGGATCGGCCGACCAGGCGAATGAGGTCGGCCCCTTGAGGAGGGGTGCGAGGCCCGAGAAAC
This sequence comes from Acetobacteraceae bacterium, assembly GCA_050730115.1. GTDB lineage: Bacteria > Pseudomonadota > Alphaproteobacteria > Acetobacterales > Acetobacteraceae > JAKAWQ01. Next base: position 2,691 of record JBOHMK010000225.1, on the reverse strand, counting down.
GGGTGCCGGCCAAGGCGCGGGCGGCGAGGCGGTTCTTGGCGACCCGGTAGGTGGCGCCAGCCGCGCGCATGCGGCGGCGAAGGTCGGAGGCTTCGGCGACCGTGAGGCCGCGGTTGCGGGTGACGACGACCATCTCGGTCGCCTGGAAGATGGTGGCGAGGGAAGCGACGAGCGCCTGTTTCTCGGCTCGGTTCATGATCCGCTCCCGGCTGAGCCGCTCCCCGCTCCACTTCCCACCCCACTTCCCGCTCCACTGCCCATTGGGCCGGCGAGGCTCGCCAATTCGATCCGGACGCCTGGGCCCATGGTGGACGAAAGGGCGGCCTTCTTGAGGTACGTGCCTTTGGCCCCGGCTGGCCTCGCCTTCTGGATTGCCTCGGCGAAGGCGCGGACGTTGGCCGCCAGCCGATCTTCGGGGAAGCTCGCCTTGCCGACCCCGGCATGAACGATGCCGGCCTTTTCGGCGCGGAACTCGACCTGGCCGGCCTTGGCAGCGGTAACCGCGCCCTTGACGTCCATGGTGACGGTGCCGAGGCGCGGGTTGGGCATCAGCCCGCGCGGGCCGAGGATTTTCCCAAGCCGGCCGACCAGGGCCATGAGGTCAGGGGTGGCGAGGCAGCGGTCAAAATTGATTTCCCCCGCCTGCACCTTTTCGGCGAGATCTTCGGCGCCGACGATATCCGCGCCGGCGGACAAGGCTTCCTCGGCCTTGGCGGCGCGCGCGAAGACGGCGACCCGGACGGTCCGCCCGGTGCCGTGCGGCAGGCTCACCATGCCGCGCACCATCTGGTCGGCGTGGCGCGGATCGATGCCGAGATTCATTGCCAGTTCGACGGTCTCGTCGAATTTCGCCCGGGCGTTCCCCTTGACGAGGCGGATCGCCTCGGGGAGCGGATAGGAGCGGGCGGGGTCGAAGGCCTGGTAGGCGGTGCGGAGCCGTTTGCCGGCGCGTGCCATGCTCAGCCCTCCACCCTGAGGCCCATGGAGCGGGCGGAGCCCGCCAGCATCTTCACCGCAGCCTCGATGTCGGTCGTGTTCATGTCGATGAGCTTGTGGGCGGCGATCTCGCGGAGCTGGGCCAAAGTGACCGAGCCCACGGGAGCGGCCTTGCCCGGCGCGTTCCCGCCTTTCTCGATCTTGGCGGCCTTGAACAGGAAATAGCTGTTGGGTGGGGTTTTGGTGACGAAGGAAAAGGTGCGGTCGGCGAAGGCGGTGATGACGACCGGGATCGGCATCCCGGGCTCGAGGTTCTGCGTCGCGGCGTTGAATTCCTTGCAGAAGGCGATGATGTTGAGGCCGCGCTGGCCGAGGGCGGGGCCGACGGGCGGCGAGGGATTGGCCTTGCCGGCCGGAATTTGCAGCTTGATGTAGCCGGCGATTTTCTTGGCCATTGCCGATCCTCTGACCTGCCGCGCAGCCCAAGGACCGCGGTCCGTGCGAGCGGACGCCCGAGCTCGGTTTCGGGGCCCGCTCTCCCGCGTTCCGATAAGGGGCGCGTGCCTAAACGATGTGGGGCGAGGTGTCCAGTGGGTTCATGGGGAGGGTGATGACGTGAGGAGTGCGTTCAGGGTGCGCCGGGCACCCTGGCCGCGGTCGCGGTCAGGTTTGCTCCTTTCCAACCAAGGCGGGTTGGCACTTCTCCGGTGGCTTGTCCTCGTCCAGGATTGCCCCCGGTAGTTCGACACCGGGGATCCGGTCCGCGGGGAGGCTCAGGCCGACGGCAACGGCCAGCCGATGCGCTTCGGAGACGTCACCCTCATAGTCGAGGAGTGCGGGCGGGGACAGCGCGACGATCGGGATGCCCGCATTCGGATATCTGTCGATCCCGAGGTGGCGGCGAATCCATGGGGTCAGCGCTTCTGCGCGTTCGCGGTGGGGCCGGGACGCCGCGCCGCCGCCGATGAGGAACAGGGGCAGACCTTCACTCCAGCGAGGACTTTGGTGGTAGCGGCACTTTCTTGTCGTCCAGATCACCGTCCGAACGCACAGATCGAGTTTTCCCCGGAACGTGGTGCCAGCGAGAGGATCGCCGTCGCAGGCGCGCCAGGGCTCGACGCCGAGAAGTGCTACGTCGGCGGTGAAGATCGGGCATGTCATCGTGCCGTCGGGCAGGTGCGCAAGATTGAAGGTGCAGCAGTCGAAGGTCGCGGCCCCGACGTCGATCAAAGCGTAGAGGCCGTCCTCGTGGCGCGCTGAGTGGGCGAAGTCAGCAGCTGCGGCGGCGATTTCGGGGATGAGCGCCGCCCCGGCATCTTGCAGCCGTGCGTCCGGGGCGCTGCACGCAAGCTGGGTGGCCTCACGAACGTGGGCAAGGTGCAAGGGTCCAGCTCCATCGGCGAGGTCGAAGGCCGCAGCGACGCAGATTTCGAAGCGCAGGCGGCGCGCGCTATCGTCGAGGGAGGCAGCCGGAAAACCGATGTGCCATGACCAGCGCAGCCGGTCATCAGCACTCGTCAGGTAGGGGCGCTTTTTTACCATCCAACGCCGCGTCCGGCGGATTTGCAGGGCGAGGAACGTCGCGGCCGCCTCGATCGGGGAAGGTTGTGGGTCGGGTGTGGCGCTCAGCTTCGGTGATGCCATCAAGGCCCATTTCAGTTGGGTCAGGTGTTGACCGCCGGGCACTGGATAGAGGCTGAACGCACCGTCAGGTGAGAGCCAAAGCTCGGAACGCCAGAGGTAGGGATGCGATTC
>JBOHMK010000224.1:0-5315 GCA_050730115.1 Acetobacteraceae bacterium | reverse complement strand
TCACTGCGCAGCAAAGAGCGGCCTACCGGCGGGCCGAAGACGAGGGTGTGGTCTGGTTTCGCTCCCTCGGCAGCGACCTGCAAATCAGCCATGTCCTGGAATTGATCCTTCGCCTCAAACAGATCTGCAACTTCTGCCCGAGTTCGAACGAGTCCGCCAAGCTGGCCGATTTGCGTGTGCGGCTCAAGACGCTGTTCGAGAATGGTGAGAAAGCGCTGGTCTTTTCGCAATTCGTCGCCGAACCCTTCGGTGCCCGAAGGCTGGCCGCCGAACTCGTGGCGTTTCGACCCCTCCTTCTGACCGGATCCCTGTCCAAGGACGCGCGCACTGCGGCGATGCAAGAGTTCACAACCGATCCGTCGCGCCGGCTGCTGATCGTCTCTCTCAGGGCAGGCGGGCTTGGATTGAACCTGACCGCGGCATCCTCAGTGTTTCACTTCGACCGATGGTGGAATCCGGCCCTGGAAACGCAGGCCGAGGACCGCGTGCATCGAATTGGCCAGGATCGTCCGGTCCAGATCTTCGCCTACCTTTGCAACGACACGGTGGAGGAGCGGATCGACGACATACTGACGGAAAAGCGGATGCTGTTTGCCAACATCATGGATGGCGTAGCGGCTTCCGCCCTCGATCGGCTCGAGCTCGATCGGCTGCTGCGAGCGGCGCTTCCGAATTTCCGCCGCTGATCCCCTCGCCCCGGCTGCGCTTCCGGCCGGCGCCTGGTGATGCTAAAGCGGCGGCCACTTATTCCGGGCCCCCATGACTGCCATCGATCCTGCCGCCGCTCTGCAGCCACTGTCGGCCGCTCCGCTCGTGCTTGCCTTGCCAAAGGGGCGCATCCTCGAGGAGTGCGCGCCTCTGCTGGCGGCCGCCGGCATCCGCCCGGCCCCGGATTATGCCGATGAGGCAAGCCGCCGGCTCCGCTTCCCGACCGATGATCCCACCCTCGACGCCGTCCGGGTCCGCTCCTTCGATATCGCGACCTTCGTCGCCTTCGGCGCCGCGCAACTCGGAATTTGCGGCGCCGACGTGCTGATGGAGTTCGACTACCCGGAGATCTACGCGCCGCTCGACCTCGGGATCGGACGCTGCCGGATGGTGGTCGCCGAACCACGCGCCGATGCCGGCCACGAAGACCTGCGCCGGCTCTCGCGTGTCAGGGTCGCCACCAAGTATCCGAATATCGCACGCCGCCACTTCGCCGCCCGCGGCGTGCAGGCCGACATCGTCACTCTGAACGGCTCGGTCGAACTGGCGCCCGGCCTCGGTATTGCCCGCCGCATCGTCGATCTCGTGCAGACCGGCGCAACGCTCGCCGCCAACGGCCTCGTGGTCACCGAGGTCATTGCCCCGATCACCAGCCGCCTGATCGTCAACCGGAGCGCCCTCAAAACCGGCGACGAGAACCTGTTCTCGCTGATCGTGGGCTTTCGCCGCACCGTCGCCGCCATCTGATGGCTCTCCGGCTGGACACGAGAGACGCCGATTTTACCGCCCGGTGGACCGCCCTCCTGGCGGCGACGCGGGGAAGCCAGCCGGCCGTTGAAAGCACCGTCTCCGAGATCCTCGCTGCTGTCCGGACTGGCGGCAACAGCGCACTCGCCGCTCTGATTCGTCGTTTCGACGGCGTGTCGCTGCAGGCGGAGGAGTTCCGCATTCGTCCGCCCGCGCTGCTCGCTCAGGCCGCGGCGGTGCCGGAACATGAGGATGCCGCCCTCTCTCTCGCCGCCCAGCGTATCGAGGCGTTCCATCGTCGCCAGTTGCCGGTCGATCTGGCGGTGACCGACGAAGCCGGCGTCCGCATGGGGCTCCGCTGGCGGCCGCTCGACTCGGTTGGCATCTACGTCCCGGGTGGCAAGGCGGCCTACCCTTCAACCGTGCTGATGAACGGGGTGCCGGCGCGCGTCGCCGGTGTCGCGCGGATCGTGATGTGCGTTCCCTGCCCCGACGGCGCGATTCCTCCTCTGGTCGCCGGCGCTGCCCGTTATGCGGGAGCGACCGAAGTGTACCGCATCGGTGGTGCCCAGGCGATCGCGGCCATGGCGTACGGCACCGAGACCATTGCCCCTGTCGATCGCATCGTCGGCCCCGGCAACGCGTACGTCGCCGAGGCCAAGCGACAGGTCTTCGGCCATGTCGGGATCGATTCCATCGCCGGCCCATCCGAGGTGGTAATTCTGGCCGATTCCGCCAATGACCCTCGCCTGGTCGCGATCGACCTTCTCGCCCAGGCCGAACATGATGAGGCCGCTCAGGCGGTCCTGATCACCGATCAGGCTCTGTTCGCCGATCAGATCGAGACCGCCGTTGCCGAAGCGCTCAGCGGCCTCCCTCGTGCGGCCATCGCCGGCGCAAGTTGGGCGCAGCACGGCGCGGTGATCGTGGCCACGGGCTGGGAACAAGCGGCCGACCTCGTCAACGGGCTCGCACCCGAGCACGTACAGATAATGCTCAGCGAGCCGGAGCGGATGTTCGCTCGCATTCGCCACGCCGGTGCCATTTTCCTCGGCCGCTGGACCCCCGAGGCGTTGGGCGATTACGTGGCCGGCCCCAACCACGTGCTTCCGACCGGCCGGACCGCACGGTTTTCGTCAGGCCTTTCGGTGCTCGACTTCCTCAAGCGCACGAGCTTCGTTGCCACCGATGCCCAAGCCCTCGCCCGCATCGGCCCGGCCGCCGTCACCCTCGCCGAGGCAGAGGGCCTCACCGCTCATGCCGAAAGCATTCGCCGGCGTCTCTCGTGATGATTTCAAGGCGCACCCGGACCTGAACCATCGAACGTGACCCGCGAGCTTGACCCGCGGGGGCGCGACGGTCATGTTTCGCCCCGGTTCCGGCGGGGCGGATCAGAGGCGCGATGTCGAAGGAGGACATGATCGAGTTCAGCGGCACGGTCACCGAGTTGCTGCCCAATGCCATGTTTCGCGTCAAGCTCGACAACGAGCACATGATCCTTGCCCACACCAGCGGCAAGATGCGCAAGAACCGCATCCGGGTGCTCGCCGGTGACCGGGTGAACGTGGAGATGACCCCCTACGATCTGTCGAAGGGACGAATCACGTTCCGCTTCAAGTGAATGCGTTTTCGCTGGTACTCGCGTCGGCCAGCCCGCGCCGGGCAGCACTTCTGGCGCAGCTCGGGCTTGCCCCGACGGCGGTGATTTCTACCCGGATCGATGAGGCGCAGCGTCAGGGCGAAAAGCCGCGTGCGCTCGCTCTTCGGCTGACCCGCGCCAAGGCCGCCCAGGTGCCGGCGAACGGACATTTCGTGCTGGCTGCCGACACGGTGGTGGCCGCAGGCAGACGCATCCTCGGGAAAACCGAGGACCAGGGCACGGCACGGGCGGCACTTCAGTTGCTGTCCGGGCGGCGGCATCGGGTCATCACTGCGGTGGTGCTGGCCGCGCCGGACGGCCGGCGTCGCGAGCGGGTTTCTGAAACCGTGGTGGCGTTTGCACGGCTTGCCGCTGATCAGATTGAAGCCTACCTCGAGGCTGACGAGTGGCGTGGCAAGGCCGGCAGCTACGCGATCCAGGGCCGGGCGGCGTCGTTCATTCGCTTTCTGTCGGGCAGCTACTCCAACGTGGTCGGGCTGCCGTTGTTCGAGACGGCGCAGCTTCTGAGGGGTTTCGGCTGGAAGCTCCCGTGATCCTGGTGACCTCGAGCCCGGGCGAGGTTCGCGCAGCGGCGATCGATGGCGCCGGGCGCCTTTGCGATTTCGCACTGGCCCGACCGGGCGCACCGGACGGGCTGGGCGATCTCCATCACGGCCGAGTCAGTCGGCGCGTGCCCTCGATGGCCGGTTCATTCGTCACCATCGGCGGCGAGCAGGACGGATTTCTGCCGGATACTGCCGGGGCGGCCGGTCTGGCGGAAGGAGCGTCGCTCGTGGTTCGGATCGCCCGCTCGGCGCAAGCGGGCAAGGGACCAAGGCTCGCCAGAGCGGAATCGGATGCGACAGGGCCGGTCGGCCTGATCCGCCGCGGGCCGGACGCGGTGCTGCGGCTGGCAGCGCGCTGGCCCGAAGCACCCATTCTGGCCGATGACGCGTTCTCCGAGGCACGACTGGCGGCGGCGCTGCCGGGGCGCGTCGGCGCTGGTCCGGGCTTCGGCGCCGCGCTCGAGGCTGAGATCGCTCTCCTTGGCGAGCCAACTCTTGCGCTGCCGGGGGGAGCTGTCGGGCGAATCCACCCGACACCGGCACTGGTTGCGATCGATATCGACGCCGCTTCGGCGGTGACTGCTCCGCATTCCGGGCTCAATCGTGCGGTGATCCCGGAACTCGCCCGCCAGCTTCGCCTGCGCAATCTTTCGGGCGCGATCCTGATCGATCTCGCAGGGCTTTCCGCACGGCGGCGCAAAGCCTTCGCGCCCGATTTCGCAGCCTCGCTGCGGCTCGACCCGCTCAAACCCCGGTTCCTCGGCTTCACGGCGCTCGGCCTCGCCGAAATCGTTCGCCCGCGAGTGGCACCGCCGCTGCATGAACTCCTGTCCGGACCCCACGCTGCCGGGCTGGCGGCGCTCAGGTTGGCGGTGAAGGAAAGTCTGGCCGCGCCCGCGCGCCGCTTTACCCTTCGCGCCGCGCCTCAGGTTGCCGAGGCGCTGGTGCGCGACCCGATTGCGCTCACCGAGTTTCGGCGACTGACCGGGCGTACGCTTGGGCTCAGCGGTGATCCGGCCCTGACACCTGACGGCTGGGCGCTGGAGGAAGTTCAATGATGTGCTGCCCGATCTGCGGCCGGTCAACGGTCGCCGAGTTCCGTCCCTTTTGCAGCCGTCATTGCGCGGACGTCGATCTCGGACGATGGTTCAGAGGCGAGTACCGCATTCCCGCGGGCGATCTGCCCGAGCCGGAAGCGGATCAACTTGATCGGGATCAGGGCATGGGTTAATCCCGGCGGTCTCCCGGCTGCCCAGGTAGCTCAGTTGGTAGAGCATGCGACTGAAAATCGCAGTGTCGGTGGTTCGATTCCGCCCCTGGGCACCTATCGGCACCTGGTGCGCGATTGACCACGGGGTCGCGAAGCCCACCGCTCAATCCCGCCGATGCCAGTCCGACACCAAGACGTTCGCCGCCATCCCCGGCACCTGAGCCTCCGCCTTGCGGGCGGTTCGGAGCTCAGGTAATCTCGGATATAGGCTGCCGTGATCGTCCAGGTGGTTCGCAAAGCCGGGCCTGGTCAGAAAGCCTTTCGGCGGAATGAAGCTGTAGATCGTTCGTTTCGGCTGCTGATGCCAGCCGATGTTGAATGCCGTCAATTTCGGGAAGAACTGGAGCTCGCTGTAGGGAAGGTGGTCATGGATCCACCATGCCAT
>JBOHMK010000223.1:0-14517 GCA_050730115.1 Acetobacteraceae bacterium | reverse complement strand
CTGCCTCCAGCTCCTGCATCGTCGTCGGCGGCTTGAGACCGGCAGCGGCGAACAGGTCCTTGCGGTAATAGAGAATGGTGACTTCCGAGTAGATCGGCAGGCCGTACAGCCCGCCGTCCCAGGTATAAGATTTGCGCAGGCTATCGAAGATGTCGTCGAGCTTGTAGGCCGGCTTGATGGCCGAATCGAGAGGCGCAACCCACTTGTTGGCTGCGAACAACGGAATGTAGTCGTTGTCGAGGCAGTAGATCTGAAAACCGCCGATATGGTTGGAGGCGTCGGCGACAATCTTGCTCCGCTCTTCGTTCTCCGGATAGTTCGTGAAATGGATCTTAACCCCGGTCGCCTTCTCGAAGATATCCATGTGAGACGAGATGAAATCCATCGCCGGCAGACGGCGGCAGGCGACGTTGAGTGTGACGCCCGCGAACTCGTTCAGCGTTGCGTAGTCGCTCACGGAGCTAACAACGGCTTTCTCGTAGTCGGCAGCCTGGGCGCCACCCGCGGTAACCACCATCGCGGCAACCAGCGCTGTCGCGGCAAGTGATCTCATCGTTTCCTCCTTGGTGCTGTGACACGGCAGTTTCTCACCGGCCAGCCGTCCACCAGGAAACCACGCGAGAGCTATCCGCTCGAGCGGTCGCGGAGTCGCTACGCGCTTCGTCGACGTATGGCACGGAAATGTGACAGATGTGCTGGTAGCCGGTGCGCGCCCTGTACGTCAACCCAGGTTGCACACGTGCGCAACGCATTGTGGCAAGCGGATGCGATGGCCGGCAGACCGCGCACGACCCGCGATCGGGACGCCGACGGCCGCCGCGACGTCAACGCGTGTGCGCCGCTCGCGCCGCTGATCGCCGAGGCCGCGGCCCTGACGCGATCGGTGTCCGGTGCAGCGCGTCTCATGCGGCAAGTCCCCGGGCCGCCAGGAGATGCCGGGCGACCTCGGCGAAGCCAGTCCCGCCCGCACCTTGCGTGACATAAGTCGGCGACGCCTCCAGTCTGCCGGCGAAGTTCAGCACATTGGCGACGCCGCACGCGTTGGGAAAGAAGCCGAACATCGGTGCATCGTTCGGGCTGTCGCCGACGAAGATCACCCGCTCGCGCTCCCGCTCGAGGTCGAGCCCGAGGATCTCGGTGGCAAAGCGGCGCGTCATCGTCAGCTTGTCGTAATCTCCGAACCAACCATTGACATGGATCGAGGAGAGCTTCGCCCGGGCCTCGGCGGCGGCGAATATGTCCAGAATGTGCGCGACGTCTGCGGAGTTGAGCGGTTGCACGTCCTCGCCGATGTCGATTGCCAGATCCGCCTCCCGATAGGCCTGATCTGCCGCGACACGAGCGGCGGGAGCGGCGGCCAGAATGCGCTTGCGCACATCCTCCAGGCGTTGGCGGTTCGCCGTCCGGGTTGCGAAATCAGCAGCATAGACCCGCCGCATCCGGCGCCCGTGAACGTCATAGGCGAAGTAGAACGCCCCGTTCTCTCCGACCACGCCGGCGACAGGCCAGCAGCGGGCGATCATGTCGCACCAGCCGGCGGGCCGGCCGGTGACCGCGGCAACCGCGAGCCCGGCTGCCTCGAGCGACTCGAGCGCCTGGTATGCCGCCGCTGACAATCGGCACTCGGAGGTCAGCGTATCGTCGATGTCGGTGAGCACGACCCGGATTGCGCGTGCGACGTCGAGCGGCATTGATTGCAGCGGTAACACGAATACTAACCCCCCGCGGGTCAGAGGCTGCCCCGCCGATAGCTGGTTCCGGCAAGCGTCATGCCGGTAGAGCATGTTCAGGTTGACTGAACATGCTCCCTGTTTGATTTCTCGAACAATTTCATCACCCTGACCGGCATCTGGCGATTCCGATCAGGGCGATATTGCTCTAGTCACACGCTCCGGCGGGATGGATGAACAGATGGCGCATCGCCACGACAAACGTCAAGCCGGAAGATCTGGCCGCCCGGGGGTGCGCAAAGCGAATCCGAATGGATCGGTCATGACCTCCGCCCGCAAGGCGGCAGGCAATCTCCACGAGCGGATCGCAACGCAGCCAGCCGAGTTCGATGACATATTGAGCTGGGTCGTGTGGCTCTATTACGCGGACCAGCTGACACAGAATGAAATCGCCAGAGTGCTCGGGGTGTCCCGAGCCAGCATCGTCAAGCTGCTGCAGGAAGCACGCGAACGCGGACTGGTCACAATTCGAATCAATACCGAGAGTGCGAGTCGCACGCGGATGGCGCGTGCCCTCGTTGAGCGGTTCGGCCTGGCGGCGGCGACGGTCATTCCCTCGATCCAGGGGGCGTCCCTGACCAAGCGGCTTGGGGACGCCGGCGCGCGCGTACTGGCCGACCAAGCGAGACCGGGCGATGTGATCGGCGTGGCATGGGGACGCACGGTTCTTGCCGTGGCGCGCTCGGTCCTCCTGCCGGAGGGCATCGCGAATCTGACGGTCGTGCAGCTCACGGGCAGTTCCGCGGGCGGCACCGCTGACTTCTCGCCCGAATTGTGCTCCTCGTTGCTGGCAGGGAGGCTAATGGCTCGCTGCGTCAACCTGGTCGCCCCGGCCGTGCTCTCGACACCGGAGCTGCGCGATCGGCTTCTGGAAGAGCCGGTGCTGGTCAAGCAGTTTGCCTTGATACGCTCGGCCACTCGTGTCCTGTTCGGCGTCGGCGACCTCGCACCGTCCGGCACGGTGCGCCAGTCGGAGCTGGCGGGCAAAGAGGTGATCGACGGCTATGTGGAGCGTGGCGCGGTGGGTGCGCTCATCGGACGGTTCATCGATGCCGGGGGGCGCGCGGTCTCGGGCGAGCTGGATTGCCGGATGGTGGGGCTGACGCTGGACGAGCTGCTCGCGATGCCGGTCCGACTCTGCGTGGCGGGCGGCGCGGAGAAGATCACGGCGATCCGGGCCGCCTTGCGCGGCGGCTTCGTGACACATCTCGTGACCGACACGGAAACCGGCGAGGCGCTGCTGCGGGATACCACTCGCTTGCGGATTACCCGCGGCGCTTCCTCACGCCGACCGGCATAGAGAAATGAGGTAGCTGCTCCATTTCGTGTGCGGTGTCAGCGCCGCGCGTTGGCCGCGACGGGATTATCGGTCGCCGCGCCCGCCGCCAAGGCGGCCTGCGCCGCAGCGAGTCGCGCTATGGGCACCCGATAAGGGCTGCATGAGACGTAATTCAAACCGACGCTTTCGCAGAAGCGGATACTGGCCGGGTCGCCGCCGTGTTCGCCGCAAATTCCAAGCTTGAGGTCGGGCTTCCGTCCACGCCCCTTCTCGGCGGCGATCCGCATCAGCGCACCCACGCCGGCGCTATCCAGAGAAATAAACGGATCCTTCTCGAATATTCCTGCCTCCACATAATGCGACAGGAATTTTCCCGCGTCGTCGCGCGACAGCCCGAATGTCGTCTGGGTCAGGTCATTCGTTCCGAAGCTGAAGAAATCGGCAATCTCGGCGATCGCGTCCGCGGTGAGACAGGCGCGCGGCAGCTCGATCATCGTGCCGACTGTGTACGGGATTTCCCGTTTCGCGGCGAAGAACACCTCTGTCGCCGCCCGTTCCACGATGCCGCGCGTGAGCTCGAGCTCCCGCTTCGATGCAACTAGTGGAATCATGATCTCGGGCAAGGGCGCGGTGCCGGTGTCGCGCTCGACTGCGAGCGCTCCCTCGAAGATTGCGCGCGTCTGCATGGCGTAAATTTCCGGATACGTAATGCCGAGGCGGCAACCGCGATGGCCGAGCATCGGGTTCGCCTCGGCAAGCTCGAACAGCCGCCGACGCATGGCCTGGAGGTCGGTGCCAAGCGCCTCCGCCACTTCGGCGAGCTCCCGCTCGCCGTGCGGCAGGAACTCGTGTAGCGGCGGATCGAGCAGGCGGATCGTGACCGGCAGCCCGGCCATGATCTGGAACAGCGCGATGAAATCATCTCTCTGGAAGGGCAGCAAACGGCTGAGCGCGTCGCGCCGGCCGGCCTCGTCCGCCGCCATGATCATCTGGCGTACCGCGCCAATCCGTTCGGGGTCGAAGAACATATGCTCGGTGCGGCAAAGGCCGATGCCCTCGGCGCCGAAACGCCGTGCCGTCTCGGCATCGAGAGGAGTCTCGGCATTGGCGCGCACGCGGAGCCGCCGCAATCGATCGGCCCATTCCATCAGCGTCGCAAACTCACCCGTGAGGGCCGGTTCCACCACCGCCACCTGGCCGACGAAAACTTCACCCGTTCCGCCGTCGAGCGTGATGATTTCGCCGGCATTGACCGTCGTCCCACGTGCCGACAATGTCTGCGCACCGTAATCAACGGTGATCCCGCCGGCGCCCGCGACGCACGGCCGCCCCATCCCGCGGGCCACCACGGCCGCGTGACTTGTCATGCCGCCGCGCGTCGTGAGGATGCCCTTGGCGGCGTGCATGCCGTGGATATCCTCGGGGCTCGTTTCGATCCGGACCAGCACGACTGCCTCGCCCCGCGCGCCGCGCATCTCGGCCTCGTCGGCGCTGAACACCACCGCTCCGATGGCCGCACCCGGACTTGCCGGCAGGCCGCGCGACAGGAGCTCTCTTGGCGCATCCGGATCGAGTGTGGGATGCAGAAGCTGATCGAGATTCGTGGGATCCACCCGCCGGACTGCTTCGCCCTCGTCGATCAACCCTTCCTTCGCCATTTCGACGGCGATCCTGAGGGCCGCCGCCGCCGTGCGCTTACCGGTGCGGGTCTGCAACAGATAGAGACGGCCGCGCTCGATCGTGAACTCGATATCCTGCATATCCCGGTAATGACGTTCGAGCAGGGCACGCACTTCGGTCAGCTCCCGATAGGTTTCCGGCAGCACTTCCTCGAGGCTCCGTTCGCCCGGCTTCGCGCGCGCCTTGGAAAGCGGCGCCGGCGTGCGGATGCCCGCCACCACGTCTTCGCCCTGCGCATTCAGCAGGTACTCGCCGAAGAAGACGTTCTCCCCGGTCGAAGGGTCGCGCGTGAAGCAGACGCCGGTTGCGCAATCCCCACCCATATTGCCGAACACCATCGCCTGCACATTCACTGCCGTGCCCCAATCGGGGGGAATTTCGTGCAGCCGGCGATAGGTGATCGCGCGGGGATTCATCCAGCTGCCGAACACGGCACCGATGGCGCCCCAAAGCTGCTCTTCCGGATCTTGCGGGAAGGCACGCCCGGTCTCGGCCTGGATCAGATCCTTGTACGCCGCGACCACGCGCTCCCAGTCGGCCGCCGCGAGCTCCGGGTCCAGGTCGACTCCAGTATCCAGCTTCACATGCTCGATGATCTCTTCGAAGCGGTTAGGCGCGACGCCGAGCACGACGCTGCCGTACATCTGGATGAAGCGGCGATAGCTGTCCCAGGCAAAGCGGCGATCCTCTGCACCTTCGCCGAGCCCCTCGACCGTCGCATCGTTCAGGCCGAGATTAAGGATAGTGTCCATCATTCCCGGCATGGAGGCGCGCGCACCAGAGCGGACGGACACCAGCAACGGCTTCTGGCGGTCACCGAAGCGTCTTGCGGTCGCCGCTTCCACTCGCGTGAGTGCCGCGGTGACGGCCGGCTGGAGATGCTCCGGATAGTGGTGGTCGTTGCGGTAATAGGCACTGCACACTGCGGTTGTGATCGTGAAGCCGGGCGGCACGGGCAGCCCGATCGCGGCCATCTCGGCCAGGTTCGCCCCCTTGCCACCGAGGAGGTTGCGCATCCCGGCACGACCTTCGGAGAGGTCGGCGCCGAAGCTGTAGACCCACTTCGTCATGCTCGTCCCTCTTCTTCGCGGCTTTCGATTTGCGAGAAATCGGCGATCCGGTCGATCATTCGCCGGACTCCGTTCAAGAGATATAAGCGATTGCGGCGCAATTCCGGCTCTGCTGCGTTCACTGTGACACGATCGAAAAATGCGTCGAGCGGGAGCCTGAGCCGTGCCAGCCGGCTCAGCGCAGAGGCAAATCGCTGCTCGGCAAGGAGCGCTGCAGCCTCCGTTTGCACGCCGAGAAGAGCGTCTGCCAGCACCCGTTCTTCCGGCTCGCGCAGGCGGGCCGCGTCGGGCTGGCCATCGAACGGACCGTCCTTCCGCTCCTCGATCCTGAGGATATTGGCAGCGCGCCGGTAAAGCGTCAGGAGATCGGCGCCGTCGCGCCCGGCAAGCAGCGTCGCCACCGCCTCGGCGCGTGCGAGCAGCCGGAGGAGATCGCCGTCCCGGCCGGCAGCAAAAACCGCCGCCAGGACGTCGTGCCGTGCGCCTTCGGCACGAAGTGCCACCCTGAGCCGCTCGACGACGAACGCCAGCACCTGTTCGGGAAGCGCTTCGAGAGCAGCCGAATCGAGCTGGATTGCGCCCTCTTTGCCGCCTTCCTCGAGAATGAATGCACGCCAGCCACCGATCACGGAGAGGAGGTCGAGGTGCAGTGCGTTCTTCCGTACGATGCGGATGATGCCAAGCGCGGCGCGGCGCAGCCCGAACGGATCCGAGGAGCCGGTCGGTTTCTCGCCGATTGCGAAAAATCCCGCGACGAGGTCGAGCTTGTCCGCCAGCGCCACGGCCACCGAAACCGGCGCTGTCGGTACCGCATCGTTTGGACCCTTCGGCGCATAATGCTCGCGGATCGCGCTGGCCACACTCGCAGCTTCGCGGTCGTTGGCTGCGCAATAGCCGCCCATCACGCCCTGCAGCTCGGGGAACTCGCCGACCATGCCACTTGTCAGGTCCGCCTTGGCAAGCAGCGCCGCCCGTTCCGTGATGGCAACAGGTGCGGCGAGGCGGGGCGCGAGCGCGCGAGCGAGTGCCACGATTCGCCGTACCCGCGCCCCCTGGCTGCCCAGACGGGCGTGAAACACCACCTGCTCGAGCCGCGGCAGCCTGGCTTCGAGGCGCATGCGCCGGTCCTGGTCCCAGAAGTGGCGCGCGTCCGCAAGCCGCGCGCGCAGCACCCGCTCGTTGCCGGCGACGATCGCAGCACCTCCGTCCACTGGCTCGATGTTGGCGACGAAGGCGAACGTGCGCGCGAGCGATCCATTCTGATCGGCGAATGTGAAATAGCGCTGATTGACCCGCATCGTCATCCTGAGAACCTCGGGCGGCAGGTCCATGAAGCTTTCGTCGATCCTGCCTGCCAGCACGACCGGCCATTCGGCGAGTCCCGTCACCTCATCGAGCAGTTCGGGGTCATCATGCGGGGGATCCCACGGCAGCCCATGCTCGGCGGCCAAGCGGCCGATGCCTTGCATGATCCGAAGTCGGCGCTCGCCCACATTCGCCACTACGCCGCGATCGCGAAGCAGAGCCTCCCATTCACCCCTGCCGCTGACCGGGAAGCAACCCGGGGCAAGAAAGCGATGACCCTCGGTCAGATTGCCTGCAACCAAACCGTGCCCGTCATCCTCTCCGTCCGCCAAGGTGAACGGCACGACGGCTCCGTCGAGAAGGCAAAGAATCCTTCGCAGCGGCCTGACCCAGGTGAAGCTGCTGCTGCCCCACCGCATCGATTTCGGCCAGGGAAAGCGCCGGAGCAGGTCGGGCAGCGCTGCGCCGATCACTTTCCCAGCCGGTACAGCGGGCACGCTCCGCTCCAACACCCAATAAGCGCCATCCTCGATCAGCTCCGCGCTGGTCGCGCCCTGCTTTCGGAGAAAGCCGAGGACCGCCGCCTCTGGTGCGCCGGTACGTGGCCCGCGGTCCCTGATCTTGTGGGCGGGAAGCTCCGCCGCCACGTCGGCCAGCAAGGCGATCCGTCTCGGCCCGTAAAAGCCGGGCAGTTCCCGAACTTCCAGCGGCGCCAGCGCACGTTTGACGAGGCGCGCCAAGTCATCCGCCGCGCGGGCCTGCATGCGTGCAGGGATCTCTTCACTCAGAAGCTCGAGCAGCAGCTCCGGCACTGTTCAGCCTGCCTCACCGGCGAGCCAGGCCTCGCAGCATCCCTTCGCCAGTGCGCGCACGCGCGCGATCATCGCCGCCCGTTCCGCGACGCTGATCACCCCCCGTGCATCGAGCAGGTTGAAGAGGTGGCTCGTCTTGATGCACTGATCGTATGCCGGCAGCGCGAGCGGCACAGCAAGCAGCGATCGACACTCCTGCTCGGCATCCGCGAAGTGGCGCGCCAGCAGGGCCGTGTCGGCGTGCTCGAAACTGTACGCTGAATATTCGCGCTCGGCGCGACGGAACACGGCACCATATGAGACGCCCGCGCCGTTGAAATCGAGATCGAAGATGTTGTCTACCTCCTGCACGAACATCGCCAGCCGCTCGATGCCATAGGTGAATTCGACCGACGGCACGGCGCAGGGAACTCCACCCATCTGCTGGAAATAGGTGAACTGCGTCACCTCCATGCCGTCGCACCAGACTTCCCAGCCAAGGCCCCAGGCGCCGAGGGTCGGGCTCTCCCAATCGTCTTCAACGAAGCGGATGTCATGGCGGAGCGGATCGATGCCGAGTGCGAGGAAGCTCTGCAGCAGAACCGCCTGTGCGTCCTCGGGCACCGGCTTCAGGATCACCTGGAACTGGTAGTAATGACCGAGCCGGGTTGGATTGTGCCCGTAGCGGCCGTCGGTCGGACGGCGCGAGGGCTGCACGTAGGCGGCGCGCCAGGGCGCGTCGCCAAGGGCCTTGAGTGTCGTCGCCGGATGGAAGGTTCCGGCGCCCATCTCGACGTCGTAGGGCTGCAGCAGCACGCATCCCTGCTCCGCCCAGAAGCCGGAGAGACGCAGAATCAACTCCTGGAAGCTCCGCGGTCGGGTCTGATCCATTGACTTTGCGTGGCGGGAGGTTGATGCGGCGCAGCATAAGGGGTCGCTCGCAAACGGGGCAAGCGAGGAGGAGGCAGGCGAGGCCGCTTAAGGGAGTGCCAGGCGGCAGAATGGTCTTCGACGCATCGTCCCGCGATCGCCGGAGGAGGATGGACCGGAGGCGAAATTCGCTGGCGCAGATGAACTCCGAGACCGGTGCCGGGCCGAACGGCCAGCCCGAGGCGGGTCGGGACAGGCACCTCCGGCGTGACCTTCCGGCCTTCGCTTTGGTCGTCGCAGCGATCGTCGGGGTGATGCTGTATCGCCGCTATGGGGTCGAGCCGCGCTACTGGGCCGCCGCCTGCATCGCGCAGAGTCCACCGGCGGGCTGCCTCCCGCGGATGGCCGTCGTCTGGCTGCAGGGCGAGGGGTTATGGGGCTGGGTGGCTCTCGCGCTCGGCCTTGCGGCCTTCATGTTCCGCCGCTTGTCCCTGGTGATCGCCGCGCTCGTCCTTGGTGGCGCGGCGGTCGTCAACTTCAACGCGAGCCTTGGGATGTTCGGCGCCGCCCTCGGCGCCTGGACCTGGCTCAGGCTGCCGCGTGCCGCACCGCCGTGGCGCGGAGAGACCAGAGAGCCGGCGCCGCCAGAACCAGCGCCGCCGCGTTCCAGATCAGCGCCTGGTGATTGAGCATCCCCTCGATGCTGAGGCTCCGGGCCGCTCCAAGCGTGAGGACGAGCCCGGCCAGAAGCTCTTCCCGCCCGCCGCCGGATGCCGGCAGGTCGCCAAGCGCGGCCCTTGCCGCGACCGTCACCACCGGCACTGCGAACACCGCAAGCGGGAAGTCGCGGTAGCGTGGATCGCACACCAGGAGGGCCTGCATCACCGCTGCGGTCCAAAGGAAGAGGAACGAGAGATCGTCGAGCAGCCATTCCCGGCAAGCCTTGAAGCGCACCCGGCGAAACTGGCCTGAGATGATGGCGCGCACGGTTTCGGTGGCGTCCAGACCATTTCGGGGGCGCGGCCGTGGTTGGCCGGAGAGGATGAGAGCGGCCCGATCCATCAACAGCGCTGCGAGCAGCGCCTGTCCCCCGAGATTGACGATCGCCGAAAGCAGGCGCGCGTTGTCATAGATCACCGGGACGGTACCGGCCCAGGCAAAGGAAAGTGCAGTGCCGA
Organism: Acetobacteraceae bacterium; assembly: GCA_050730115.1. Taxonomy (GTDB): domain Bacteria; phylum Pseudomonadota; class Alphaproteobacteria; order Acetobacterales; family Acetobacteraceae; genus JAKAWQ01. The sequence continues at coordinate 4,614 of JBOHMK010000223.1, read as the reverse complement.
GCGCCATCGCCAGCACTGCGAGCCGCACCAGGGCGGCGTCTGAGGGCGGCCAGCGTGCACGCATGCCGGCGAACAGCAGGATTCCCGCGACAATGCCGATGGCCGCGTCTTCCGGCCAGGCCGGGTTTTCGACCACCGGGCCGAGCAGGGGAAATTTTGGCTTCCGGCCTGCGGTCCAGAGGCCCCAGTTGGCGCCGACCGTGCCTTCGAGCTGGAATTTCCAGACCTGATCGAACGCCTCGATCAGGTTGTAGGGGATCTGGTTCCGGTCGGCGAAGGTGACGAACTCGCGGATGAACCTGGCCTCGTTGACCCGGCTCGGCGCGGCGCCGTCGCGCCAGCGGCCGCGGCTCGGCCAGCCGGCTTCGCCGATCACGATTGGCTTGTCCGGGATCAGGGCATGGATCCGCCTATAGACGTCCCGCACATGCGCGATCGCCTGCCCGATCGGGACCGGATGGTTCTCCCAGTAAGGCAGGATGTGGATTGTCACGAAATCGACATGACGTGCCACTTCCGGGAATTGTTCCCAGAACTCCCAGACATCGGCGTAGCTCACCGGCTGGTGCACGGCGCGCTTCACCTGTTCGAGATCTGCGATCAGCGCCGAGGGTGGCAGGTCACGCCGGAGCAAAACCTCGTTGCCGACGATGACGCGCGTCACCGTGTCCGGATAGCGATTGGCGATCGCGGTGCCGCGGGCGATTTCCCTCTCATTCTGCGCGACGTCCGAACCGAGCCAGATTCCCTGCCACACCTTGACGCCGACCTGTTGTGCCAGCGCCGCCACGTCGTAGTTGCCTTCGATCGCCGAATAGGTGCGCACGGCTTGCACGTGCCCCTGCAGAATCCGGAGGTCCTGGAGGACTTCGGCGGCGGACGGAAAATCCTTCCGCAGAGGAGATTGCCACGCGCGATAGGGGGCGAAGGACACCGATTGGAGTTCACCCGGCGGCATGGTGACATCGCTGGCCGCCGGCCGGTTCGGCCACCACCAGGCGAGCACCACGATCAGCGACAGCGGTGCCAGCAGCAGAACAGGCCGCAGGCAGCCAAGCCGGGATGTGGAGGGTTCGGGCATGGCCGGTGCATAGCGGAGGGGAGTTTGGCGGCAAAGGTGCCTCTGACCCGGGATGCGAATCTCCCGGCCGGCCGGCTTGAATGGCCGGCCGGTGTGGGCCAGATCCTCGCCTTCCGCGGAGGAGCGTGCCGGTATCATGACGAACGAAGAACGGGACATCATCACCCGCTTCGTCGAGCGCGCGGCGGGCGGCTCCGGTGGCGGATCGGTTCCCGCGGCCGGTGCGCCGTTGCCTGCCGTGGACCCCGAAGCGGATGCGCTGATCGCAGATCTTTTCGCCCGCTATCCGCAAGCGCGCTACCGCCTGACGCAGATGGCGTTCGTTCAGGAACATGCGCTGGCAGAGGCACAGAACCGGATCGGCCGGCTCCAGTACGAGCTCGCCGCCGCCCGCCAGGCGCCGCCGCCCGTGCCGCCGGAATCGCGCGGCGGGTTCTTCTCGGGGCTGTTCGGCAGCGGCGGGGCGCCGCCCTGGAATGCCGCTCCCGCCGCGCCGCCGCCGCGGGCCGCTTATGCCCCCGGCTACCAGCCGGGGATGTTCCAGCGCGGCGGTTCGGGCTTTGTCGGCTCGGCGCTCTCTACGGCGGCTGGCGTCGCCGGCGGTGTCGTCATGGGAAATGCGTTGATCAATCTGCTATCGCCACATGCTGCGATGGCCGGCAATTTCGCCGGCCCGGCGCCGCAGACGATCGTCAACGAAACGATCAACGAGGCAGCCAGTCCCTGGTCCAACCCTGGTGGTGCCGCTGCATCGCCTGAGCCTCTGGCGGATCCCTGGGGAAGTCCAGAGGGCGGTGCGAACCTGGACCCAACCCAAACGGGCTTCGACCCGAGCCAGGCGGATTTCGACCCCAACCAGGGCGATTTCGATCCGGGCGGCTTCGACAGTGGAGACGACGACACCACGGTGTGATCCCGCGTGTGATTCCGGCTGGAGCGGCCGGTCAGACGGCGACCGCCTCGAGTTGCAGGCCGGGTTCGATCTCCGGCAGAAGCAGTGCGGTCCATTGGCCGAAGCCGAGCGCGACCGCGATCACGAACCAGGTGATTGCAGGCGAGGTCACGCTGATCAATGTCGTTCAGAGCGCGGTCGCGATGATCAGCCCAAGCGCGAACCTCGCGCACAGCCTTCGCCGAGCGCGCCGCCGACGATGTAGAGAACATAGCCCACTCCACCGCAGATCAGCAGCAGCCGTCCCGCCTCGGCACCCGTCCCGTGGCTCTCCTCGACCAGCCAGCAGGTGATGCAGGCATTCGTTGCGACCCACGAAGTGGCATAGAAAAGCCGGACCAATGTCAGGAGGCCGAGGCGCCGGCGCGCGCAGCGGGGCGGAAGGATCCTATCGTTGTGGAATCGGTGACCCTGGATACTGGTCAACGGCGCGCGGCTGGTTCATAGTTTCCCCGCACGGGAGGAACGGCATGCGTTACCTGAAGACGAGCCTGCTGGCTGCGATCATTTTTATGGTCGCTGCGGCGGCGAACTCGAACGCGATGGCGAAGGACGTGGCGCTCACATTCTACTACCCGATCGCGGTCGGCGGGCCGGTCACGAAGATCATCGACGGGTACGTGAGCGAGTTCGAAAAGGAGAACCCCGGCATCAGCATCAAGGCGATCTATGCCGGCACCTACCAGGACACGCTCGTCAAGACGCTGAGCCAGTTCAAGAGTGGAAGATCGCCGGATGTTGCGGTTCTGCTGTCTGCTGACATGTTCACGTTGATCGATGCGAGTGCGGTCGTGCCCTTCGATCAACTGATCACCAGCGCCTCCGGCAAGACCTGGCTCAAGAGCTTCTATCCTGCGTTCATGCAGAACAGTCAGGCGGACGGGAAGACCTGGGGCATTCCGTTCCAGCGTTCGACCGTGGTCATGTTCTGGAACAAGGCTGCCTTCAAGGCGGCCGGGCTGGATCCCGACAAGCCGCCCGCTACCTGGGCAGAGTTGGTGGCCGATGGGCAGAAGCTCACCCGGCGGGATGCTGCGGGCAAGGTGACCCAATGGGGGATCGAGATTCCCTCTACCGGGTTTCCCTATTGGCTGTTTCAGGGGCTGACGACCGCGAATGACGTGCGGCTGATGAACGCCGATGGCACCGAGACCTATTTCGACAATCCCAAGGTGATCGAGGCGCTGCAGTTTTGGGTCGACCTCAGCCGCAAATACAAGATCCAGCCGCCCGGCACCATCGAATGGGGCACGACGCCTGAGGATTTCTTCAAGGGCAAGACGGCGATCATGTGGACCAGCACGGGCAATTTGACCAACGTCCGGAAGAATGCACCTTTTCCGTTCGGCGTAGCGATGCTGCCCGCGCATCACGGCCGCGGGTCGCCGACCGGCGGAGGCAACTTCTATCTCTTCAACGGCATGACCGGGCCGGAGCGAACTGCGGCACTGAAGTTCGTGATGTGGATGACGGCGCCGGAGCGGGCGGCGGACTGGGGCATCCGGACCGGCTACGTCGCGGTCACCCAAGCGGCCTGGCAGACGCCGGCGATGGAGCACTATCTCGCGGGCTTTCCCGCCGCGGCGGTGGCGCGCGACCAGCTCCAATACTCCGTCCCCGAGCTTTCGACACACGATAACCAGCATGTCACCCAGGTGCTCAACAACGGCATCCAGGCCGCGCTGAACGGCACCAGAACGCCGGCTGAGGCGTTGCAGGAGGCGCAGCGTCAAGCCGACCGCATATTGCGCCGCTTCCGATAGCCGGACGGCTCGCGGTGGCCTCGGGTGCTGGCGAAGGCGTGACGGACTGCTATCCGCGCCGGCGCGGGCGGCACGTGCCACTGACGGACGGGGCCAAGGGAATGACCGACGGTTCGCTGCGCTGGTTCTTTGATCAAGGCGCCATCAACTGGCACGAACTCGCCGAGCTCTATCGAATTGCCCCGCTTGGCAACAAAACGGCCGATGAGCTTGCGATCGCGTTCGCCAACAGCATGTTCAAATGCTTCGTGCGTGACAACGAATCGTTGGTCGGTGCCGGCCGCGCGGTGGCCGACGGAATAGACTGCTGCTATCTCTGCGATGTTGCGGTCCATCCTGACTTTCAGCGCCGGGGCCTCGGCCGGGAGATTGTTACCAGGCTGATGGAGCTTTCCGGCGGCCACAAGAAGATCATTCTTTACGCTAATTCCGGTAGCGAAGGCCTTTACCGGAAGTTCGGCTTCCTCCGGATGCGGAGGGCGATGGCCGTCTTCAAGGATCCGGAGCGGGCGATCACGAGGGGCCTGCTCGAGAAACCTTGAGCCGCGGCGGCTCTCGGGAAAGGCGAACATGGCGGACGACGGGCGACACCAACCTTGCGGCCCGCGTGGTCCCATACGGTCAACCCTCCACGAAGCCCGGGCAGCGCCACCGCCGCTGATCGCCGGAGAGGGATTCCGCGCGTGGCCGGTCGCTGGTAAACCGATCATCACCCCCTCTGCCCTAAAAAGAAACAGCCCGTCACTCAGCCGTCATCGCGAGGCGCTGAGCGCCGTGGCGATCCAGAGAGGCCGCTCCGTGCCTGACGGCTGGATCGC
>JBOHMK010000222.1:0-7343 GCA_050730115.1 Acetobacteraceae bacterium | reverse complement strand
CGAGCCGGTACATGAACGGTGAAAGCTGGTGCGCACTTTATTTCGATAACGTCTTTATACCGGCCGAGCTGGTGCTGCTCAAGGAAGGTGGGTTCCGCCGCCAGATCGCGGGCTTCAACGTCGAGCGCGTAGGCAATGCGGCGCGTTCACTGGCACTCGGGGAATATTGCTTCCGGGCGGCACGCGGGCACGCCGAGGTGCGCCGGCAATTCGGCCGACGGCTGATGGAATTTCAGGGCCTGCAATGGAAGTTTGCCGAGATGCGGGTGGCGCTCGAGGCGGCGGAGCTATTGCTTTATCGGGCGGCTGCCGGGGCGGCGGAGGGCCTGCCGGATGCAACGGCGACGGCGATCGCCAAGCTCGCGTGCAATCAGGCCGGATGGTTGGCTGCGAATGAGTCGCTGCAGGTGATGGGCGGCTCCGGTTATTCGGAGGAGCTGCTGATCGAGTGGTGCCAGCGCAAGATCAGGGGCTGGATGATCGCGGGCGGCTCGCTCGAGATGATGAAGAACCGGATTGCCGAGAGCATCTTTGGCTGCAGCTTCCCGCAACGTCCGCGATGAGTCTCTTCGCCTCGCTTTTTGCGCCTGAGAGGATCGCGCTGATCGGCGCCTCCGCGGATGCGTCACGGCTGACCGCGCGGGCGCAGATCTATCTTCGGCGGCATGGGTTTTCGGGAACACTCTATCCGATCAATCGACACCGGCGGACGGTGCTCGGCGAGGCTGCCTTCATCTCGCTTGCCGAGGTGCCGGGACCGGTCGATTTTGCCTATGTGTTGTTGCCGACGGCTCAAGTTGCGGAAGCCGTCGGCGCCTGTGCGGCGGCGCGGGTTCCGGTTGTGGCTGTGCTTGCCGATGGTTTCGCCGATGCGGGGTCGGAAGGTGCTGCCCGGCAGCGGGAAATTTGCACGATCGCGCGGGCGGGTGGTGTCAGGCTGCTCGGGCCGAACAGCATGGGGATGATCAACGTGGCCGGCGGGATTGCCTGTTCGGTCAATGCCGTTCTGGAAGCGGCTTCCCTGCCCAAGGGCGGGCTTTCGCTGGTCTCCCAATCCGGCGGCATGATGGGGACGCTGCTGTCGCGGGCGGCGGCGCGCGGCATCGGGTTCGCCAGGCTGATCGGCACCGGCAACGAGGCCGACTTCGCGGCCGGGGAGATCGCTGATCTCCTGGTGGATGACCCCGAGACCCGCGTCATTCTGTTGTTCCTGGAGACGATCCGGGATGCCGGGCGCATGGCGGTGGCGGCGCGGCGCGCGCATGCGAGAGGCAAGCCGGTGATCGTCTACAAGCTCGGCCGGTCAGCGGCGGGTGCCCGTCTGGCGATGACGCATACCGGCGCGCTCGCGGGTTCCGATGCGGCGGCCGACGCATTTTTCCGGGCCAGCGGAATTTTGCGCGTCGATTGTCTGGAGACCCTGTTCGAGGTCGCTCCGCTGGCGCAAGTGGGTCCGCCGAAAGCGGCGCGGCGCGCGGTTCGGGTGGTCACGACCACCGGCGGCGGCGGGGCGATGATCGCCGACCGGCTCGGGCTTCAGGGTGTTGGCATCGCCGGCATCTCTGATACGACGCTTGCCGGCGCACGAAAGGAGACGGTCGCCGCGGCGCTGACGGCGGCGCGCAACAGCGACGATGCCGACATCGTGGTCGCGGTGATCGGCAGCTCGGCGGAGTTCCGGCCGTACGAAGCCGTTGCCGGAGTGATCGGCGCTGACGGCGTGAAACCCCAAGTCGCGTTTCTTGCGCCCGAGGCGAACGCCTCGCTCCGCCTGCTCGCCGAGGCGGGAATTGCCGCCTTCCGCACGCCTGAGTCCTGTGCGGATGGTGTCCGGGCCTGGCTCGCGTGGCGGGCGCCGCGCACGGCAGTGCAGGCGCGCGATCTCTCGCCGATTGCGAAGTTGCTGCCGGCGGCGGGCGACGAAGCCGGAGCGCGGGCGGTGTTCGCAGCGCTCGGCATTGCGGACGGCGCCCGGCTGGTCGATCCGGACGCGCCGCCGCCGCTCGAGTATCCGCTGGCGCTGAAGGCGGTGGCACCGGGGCTCGCGCATAAGACCGAGGCCGGAGTGGTGGTGCTCGAGATCGCCGATGCCGGGCAACTTGCGCGCGCGGCGCGCGCGATGCGGACACGCCTTGGGCCGGGCGTGGTTCGGTTTCTTGTGCAGCCGATGGCGAGAGGGATCGCCGAGGTGCTGGTCGGGTTCCGCCGTGATCCGGCGGTGGGGCCGGTCGTTGCGCTGGGCGCAGGTGGAGTGCTCGCCGAAATTCGCGCCGACATCGTGGTTAGCATGGCCCCGGTCGACAAAGCGGAAGCGGAGGCGCTGATCGAGGGGCTCGCGTGTCTCCGTTCCGCACGGGGCTATCGCGGGCTGCCGAAGGGCGATCTTGCGGGCCTTGCAAGGGCTCTTGTTCTGGTCTCCGGGCTCGCCGCGTTGCCGGAGGTGGCGGAGGCGGAAATCAACCCGCTGATCGTGATGGCAGAAGGTGAGGGGGTAGTGATGGCGGACGCGCTGATCAGGACGGCACAAGTCCCGCCGTGAAGCGGAGTGTTGCTCATTCGAAATCGTCCCGGCGGGCTTCCGCCTGATGCAAAGCGCGTCGCCCGGAGCCGCGCGTTGGTACAGGCTGCACGCCGGTACTTCGCCAAGAGGGATGCTCAGGCGGCGTCGCGGGGTGCGGTTCGTCTGAGCTCGGCGATCGCCAGTTGCACGGACTGCCAGAGATCGAGTTCGGCCGTGTTGCCGGCGAGACGGGCCTCGATGACCCGTTCCTCGGCGACCGCAGTGGCACGGACGCCGTGCCGATCGATCAGTGTGCGCGCCACTCGGACCGGTTCCTCTCTATCCATGGATCGTCTCCTTCGTTGCGTTCCATATGGGGGAAGACTTAGGAAGTCGTTGCTCGTGTTTCACCCCTCAACGGCGTGCGCGGTGCGGAGGCCGGGACGGGTGCGGGCTGGAGGAGAGAGCCGATGATCACGCCTGCCTATGTTCGCACGATGGCCGCCTATAATCGGGCGATGAACGAGAGGCTCTACGGGGCTGCCGCACGGCTGACGGATGCTGAGCGGCGGCGAGAACAGGGCGCTTTCTTTGGATCGATACACGGTACCCTCTCCCATCTCCTCTGGGGTGATTCGATCTGGCTCTCACGCTTCTCGGACTGGCCGAAGCCTGCTGTGCCGCTGAAGGAAAGCCCGCGGATAATCGAGGATTTTGCTGAGCTTGCCCGGCATCGTGAAAAGCTGGATGCGGCGATTTCGGCCTGGGCTCAGGCCATGGACGAGGCCTGGCTCGCGGCCGATCAGACCTGGGTCAACAGCGCCGGGCACCAGCGGACGGCGCCGCGGGCGCTTCTGGTCACGCATATGTTCAATCACCAGACGCATCATCGCGGCCAGGCGCACGCGCTCATCACGCGGGCCGGGGAGAAGACCGGCGATACCGATCTGATGATCATCGTGCCGGAGATCGTGAATGGCGGCCCTCGTCCTTCTTAGTACGCGAAATTCGACCTCGAAGAGACTTAGGACTTTGCTGAAAAGCCAGAGCAAGGGCTCCGCCCTTGACCCCCAATGGGACCTTGGGGGGCCTGAGGCCCCAGACCCCCGAACTTCAAGAGAAGGGATCCCAAAGGCTTGCCTTTGGCCGGGTGCGGGGCAGAGCCCCGCGTATTTTCCTGGCCGAAGCCGCGACACCGTTTTTCAGCAGGCCCGCGCGGGGGTGAGGGAAAGGTGCTTGGATAGGGTTGGCGACGGGAGGTCATGAATATGCGCGCGATCCACCTGGTCATTGCGATGGTTTTTGTGATCGCCGCATCGCCGGTTGCGGCCGCCCAGGATTACTGGGGACGGATGCTCCCGGGGCAACCGAGCAATTTCATCTTCGGCTATGGCTCACTGATCAATACGGTTTCGCGAAACGCAACCGCGGCGAAGCCGATCAACGCCATACCTGTACGGATCGCTGCAGCGTTCGGCTACGTGCGCACCTGGGACGATCGGTCCGCGTCCGGATTCACGGCGCTCGGCCTGGCGCGACCCGGACCCGGGGCGCAGGCAATGACGATCAATGGTGTGTTGTTCCCGGTCGAGGGGAACGACATGGCCGCATTCGATGCACGCGAGGCCGGTTATGCGCGCGTCGAGGTGCCGCGTTCCGATATTGAGGCGGTCTCGTGGCAGCGACTTCCGGCGCAGGGGAAGATTTGGGTTTACATCCCTGAGCGGGCGGGCGAGGCGCCGGGTGTGGATTTGCCCGGGCCGGATGCGTCCTTCCCGCTTCTGCAGTCCTACATCGATGTCGTGATCGAGGGTGGTCTTGAGTACGGCCCGGGTTTCGCTCGCGAGATCATCGCGACGACGAGGGGATGGAGCCGATTCTGGCTGAATGACCGCGAACTGGCGCGCAGGCCTTGGGTGTTCAACCAGGACTACAGTGCGGTGGATCATCAGTTGGCAGCGCTTGCCCCGCACTTTCAGGATCGCCTGTTCCCCGAACAGTACGCTGCCAAGGACCTGCTATCGAAATAATCGCTCGACGTTGCCATCGACGTTGGGGCGGGCGCGGTCATGCGGGCGCTGCCTTGAGAAAACCGAGATCGCAGCCTTCATCGGCTTGCAGGACCTGCTCGGCGACCAGGCGATCCCAGCCGCGGGCGGGGAGCGGAGGTGCGTGCCAGAGCGCGCGGCGGCGAGCGAGAGTGGTCTCGTCGAGCAGGAGATCGAGCCGCCGTCCGGCGACGGAGAGCCGGATCAGGTCGCCGGTTTCGATCAGCGCGAGCGGCCCGCCGGCGGCGGCTTCGGGTGTGGTGTGCAAGACGATCGTGCCGAAGGCGGTGCCGGACATGCGGCAGTCGCTGATACGTACCATGTCCTTAACACCGGCGCGCGCGAGCTTCTGCGGAATTGGCAGGTAACCGGCCTCGGGCATGCCGGCAGCGGAGCGGGGGCCGGCATTCTTGAGCACCAGGAAATCGTCGGGGGTGACATCGAGCGAAGGGTCGTCGATCCGGCATGCAAGATCTTCGAGCCCGTCGAAGACGACGGCGCGTCCGGTGCGCTCGAAGAGCAGAGGGGTGGCAGCGCACCGCTTGAGAATTGCGCCGCGCGGGGCGAGCGTGCCGAACAATGCAACCAGGCCGCCGACTGGGGAAATCGGCTGATCGAGGGCACGGATATAGCGCCGGTCGACGAAGGCAGGAGGATCCCGCAGGCGGTCGGCGAGCGTGCTGCCGGTGATATCGATGACATCGGGATGAAGGAGATCGCGAAGTTCGTAGACAAGGGCAGGGAGCCCACCCGCGGCGTGGAAATCTTCCATGTAGCCGTTGCCGGTCGGCTTGAGATCGACCAGCACCGGTGTCCGCTCCGAGAGTTCGTTGAGGCGATGAAGGTCGATTGCGATGCCGCGCCGGCCGGCGATGGCGGTGAGATGAATGAGGGCATTGGTTGAACCGCCGAGGGCGAGCAGCACGATCAGCGCGTTCTCGACCGAATGCGGGGTGATCAGCGCGGAGGGGCAGATGGGCGCAGCAACGAGCTGCATCGCGAGCGCTCCGGCCGCCTCGGCGGCGGCGAGGCGCTCGGCATGGACGGCCGGGATGCTGGCGGTGCCGCGGGGAAGGAAGCCGAGCGTCTCGGCGAGGCAGGCCATCGTGCTCGCGGTGCCCATGACGCCGCAGGTGCCGGCGGTGGTGGCGAGGTGGCCCTCGATCTCGGCGATCCGTTCGGCGCTCACCTGCCCGGCCCGATGCGCTGCCCAATAGCGGCGGCAATCGGTGCAGGCGGCCAGGCGCTCGCCTGCAAAGTGCGTCGCCAGCATCGGTCCGGTGACGAGGCCGACTACGGGGAGATCGGCCGACGCCGCGGCCATGAGTTGCGCCGGCACCGTCTTGTCGCAGCCGCCGACGAGGACCGCGGCATCCATCGGTTGGGCGGAGAGCATGGCTTCGGTATCCAGAGCGGCGAGGTTTCGATAATGCATCGAAGTCGGATAGAGAGAAGGCTCGGAGAGCGAGATGGTGGGGAAGGGGAGTGGCAGGCCGCCGGCGGCGAGCACGCCGCGCTTTACTGCCTCGATCAGATCGGGGACGGTACGATGGCAGTTATTGTAACCGGAGGCCGTATCGACGATGCCGATCACGGGCCGCTCGAGCATGGCGTTGGAATAACCCATGGAGCGGGCGAAGGAGCGGCGGAGGTAAAGGGAAAACGCCGGGTCGCCGTAGCCGGCGATGTTGCGCGAGAGGCCCCGGTTTTGGTGGTTCGGCATCGGGCGATGGTAGGCTCAAGGGGTTTACGTGACAATTTCAGGTAATATGATACCACAAGGTCAAAGGCTTGACGGCGACTGGACTTGCCGGCATAAGCCCGCGCCGCTTGCGAGGATGCCGCCGATGAGGACGCTCAGCCTGAAGCCCCGGGAGGTCCGCAAGGACTGGGTGCTGATCGATGCCGAGGGCATTGTGCTCGGGCGGCTGGCGGCCCTGATTGCGGCGCGGCTGCGGGGCAAGCACAAGCCGCAATTCACGCCGCACGTCGATTGCGGGGACGATGTCGTGGTGGTGAATGCGGCCCGGGTCGCGATCAGCGGCAACAAGCGCGACCAGTCGATCTTCCATTACCACACCGGCTACCCGGGCGGGATCAAGGGTCTGACGCTGCGCCAGCGCCTGGAGGGCCGGCATCCGGAGCGGGTGGTCGAGAAGGCGGTGGAACGGATGATCACGCGTGGACCGTTGCAGCGGCGGCAGATGCGACATCTGCATGTTTATGCGGGAGCGGACCATCCGCATGCCGCGCAGACGCCCGAGAGGCTCGATGTCGCGGCGATGAATCCGAAGAACAAGAGGGGCTGAGCCGATGTCCGGATCCGAGACGCGGACGCTTGCCGATCTCAAGGAGCTCGCGGTGCGCGCGCCCGAGCTTGCCGAGCGCCCGAAGACCGAGCCGAAGCGCGATGCCAAGGGTCGGTCCTACGCGACCGGTCGGCGCAAAAACGCGGTGGCGCGGGTCTGGCTGAAGCCGGGCAAGGGGAACATCACCATCAACGAGCGCAAGGCGGCGCAATATTTTGCGCGCCCGGTGCTGCGCATGTTGATCACCCAGCCGTTCCTGGTTGCCGACCGCTACAACCAGTTCGACGCGATCTGCACGGTTTCCGGCGGCGGGCTTTCCGGTCAGGCGGGCGCCGTGCGGCACGGCATCAGCCGGGCGCTGACGTTCTACGAGCCGGAGCTGCGCGGGATCCTCAAGGTCGCGGGTTTTCTCACCCGCGATCCGCGTGTCGTCGAGCGCAAGAAATACGGTCGCGCCAAGGCCCGCCGGAGCTTCCAGTTCAGCAA
>JBOHMK010000221.1:0-7114 GCA_050730115.1 Acetobacteraceae bacterium | reverse complement strand
CGATCGTCAGCGCTCAGGAATTGGCAGCGACGCTCGGGGTGCGGCTCGATGCATCCGGCGCAACCGAGCCCGGCCTCAGCCTGAAGCGCGGCCCGGAGAACGCACCCTGGTCGGCCTGCCGGCGACCGTGGTCGCTGATGTATTTCACGGCACACGGCCGGGCGCTTCCCTGCTGTATCGCACCGTTCGCAGCGCGCGACTATGCGACCTACACGCTGGGTGATGCGCGGACGGAGACCCTGACTGAGATCTGGAACGGCCCGGCCTACCAGGAATTCCGTTCGGCGCTACTCGGGCCGACGCCGCCGGTGCCGTGCCGAAACTGCGGTCTGCGCTGGAGCCTGTGACCACGCGCAGATCACTATCGCGTCTGACGGGGGCGTCTGGCGGGGCGTCTGGCGGGGCGTCTGGCGGGATCGCATCGCGATCCGCCAATGCCATGAAACTGATCGAGAAAACAAAGCGAGAGGGTGATGACTTCGGGGCGTCACGCGCGCGGCGCACCGCGGTCGTCATACCAACGTTGAATGAGGCGGCGACGATCGGGGCGGTGATCGATGAAATTCCGCGCCAGATCGCGAGCGAGATCATCATCGCGGATGGCGGCAGCCGCGATGGGACCGCGGAAGTAGCGCGGCGAGCCGGGGCGCGAACGATCGCGGTGGGCGGTTCCGGTTATGGGCGGGCCTGCCGGATGGGAGCGGCGGCGGCTTCTCCCGGGACGGACATCATCGTTTTCCTCGACGGCGACGGCGCGGACCGGGCGGACCTGCTGCCGCACCTTGTGAGCCCGATCGTGGCCGGCACGCACGATTTCGTCCTCGCCTCGCGCACGCTCGGCGAACGCGAACCGGGTGCGATGCTCTGGCACCAGGTTGTGGCGGGGCGACTGATCGGGGCGGCGATCCGGGCCCGGACGGGTATCCGCTACACCGACATGTGCGCATTCAGGGCGATCCGGCGGGACTCTCTGGCGGCGCTCGAGATGCGTGAGATGGGTTACGGCTGGAATCTCGAGATGCAGGTTCGGGCGGCGCTTGCCGGCCTCCGCATCAGCGAGGTCGCAATGCCTTATCGGTGCCGGGCGGGAGGCCGCTCGAAGGTTGCGGGATCCCTGACCGGCACATTGCGAGCAGGGGCGCGGATCCTGATCGTGCTGGCACGGGTGATGCGGCAGCGAAAGAGACCGTAAAGCCACGTCCGGCCGCTTGTGCGGAGCGGAGTCGCAGCGTATTTCAGGCTCTGCCGCACCCCGACAGAGGGCGGGGGTGGTGGAGCGAGGGTATGGATTACGAAGCATTCTTCCGGAGCGAACTCGACGCGCTTCGCAGCGAGGGGCGCTACCGGTATTTTGCGGAACTCGAGCGGCTGGCCGGACAATTCCCGGCCGCACTCAGCCACTGCACCGACGGTTCATCACGCGTCACGGTGTGGTGCTCCAACGATTACCTCGGCATGGGTCAGCATCCGGCAGTGCTGAAAGCGATGCACGAGACGCTGGACCGGTTCGGCGCCGGAGCGGGCGGCACACGCAACATCGCCGGCACCAGCCCGCTGCACGCGGAACTCGAAGCGGAGCTGGCTCAACTGCACGGCAAGGAGCAGGCGCTGCTGTTCGGATCGGGCTACGTTGCGAACTGGACGACGCTTTCGACGCTGGCCGCACGCATACCGAACACCGTGGTGGTGTCGGACGCCGCCAATCATGCGTCGATGATCGAGGGCATCCGACACAGCCGTGCCGAACGACGCATCTTCGCGCACAACGACCAGAGAGACCTCCGCCGCCAATTGAGCGGCATCGCACCGGAGCGTCCGAAGCTGGTCGCGTTCGAGTCCGTCTATTCGATGGACGGCGATATCGCGCCGATCGAGAAATTGCTGGATGTGGCGGAAGAATTCGGTGCTCTCACCTATTGTGACGAGGTGCATGCGGTCGGGCTCTACGGCCCGGGCGGCGGCGGGATTACCGAACGCGATGGTCTGGCCGGACGGATCGGGGTGATCGAGGGAACGCTCGCCAAAGCGTTCGGAGTGGTGGGCGGTTATATCGCGGGCTCGGCGGCATTGTGCGACTTCGTGCGCAGCACTGCCTCCGGCTTCATCTTCACGACTTCGCTGCCGCCGGCAATCGTGGCCGGCGCACTTGCGGCGGTGAGAGAGGTCCGCCGTCAGGGCGCGCTCAGAGAGCGGCTGCATGAGCGGGTGGCAACGGTGAGACGAGAGCTCGACGGGGCGGGAGTGCCGCACATGCGGAACCCGAGCCATATCGTGCCGGTGGCGGTGGGCGATGCGGCGCTCTGCCGCCGGATTTCGGATCTGCTCCTCGAGGAGCACGGCATCTACGTACAGCCGATCAACTATCCGACCGTGCCGCGCGGTACCGAGCGGCTCCGCATCACGCCATCGCCGTTGCATTCGGATCAAGACATTGCGCATCTGGTGGCCGCTTTGTCATCGATCTGGGCGGCGCTCGATCTGAGACGCGCCGCCTGAGATCACTATGGCATTGGCGGAATCGCTTCGGCTCTCCGCCGCGGGTTTGCGGGCTGTGCCACGCAGCAGCGCCTTGCGCGCCTGCCACTCGGTCGGCGGATCGAGATTGTCGTAGAAATGCACCTGGCGGCCCGAGAGCCAGGCGACGGGCAGGCCATCGCGGTAAAGCAGGCGGTTGCCGGTCAGCGCGGGAAGCTTCGGCCCGGGCGTCAGGATGCCGGCAAGGTTGAGCGGGTCTGCACCACTGAGCGAGATCCAGGCGCCTGAGCCGTGCTCACGCCGCATCTCCCGCAACAGTCCGACGGCGTCAGAGAGGGCGAACTGCTCCCCCGGGAACCCGGCGACAAACCGGCCGGCGCGGATCTCGCCCCGGGCCTCGAGGCGGCGATAGACGCGAAGCAGATCCCGCCATGGTGGCAGCCAGGCGGCTTCGCGTTGCAGCATGCGCCAGAAGACGACCCCATAGCGGCGCAGCAGCGTACGTGCGGCATGCTCGGCAGTGGCGGAGGCGTCGGCTTCGCCGCGGCGGACGAGCGACCAGCGTCCGGCATCTTCCATGGTGAAGGGAACGAAGCGGCGCCGGTGATGCCCGCCGCCGTTCGCAACCCGTCGTTCGGCGGGGATGAGAAGGGCGCGCAGCCCGGCAAATCCGTCTGACGTCACGAGGCCGAGCGCGACCAGTTCGGCAAGCGCATCTTCGAGTTTTGCACGCAAAAGCCCGGTCGCGGATGCGAGCTCGTCGAAGAAGGACGCGCCATGCGCACGGATATAGCTGGCCACAGCCTCGGCGGGCGCGCTCAGCTCGGGTTCGTCCGCATTGGTGGCCAATGCCGTCCAGAGATTGACGTGGCGGCGGGGAAGCAGCGTGACCGGCGTGGTGCGCACGGGAGCGGGGCCGCGAGCAGCGCCATTGGCCCGCCCGCCCCTCTGCGAGAGCCGGGTCCAGGCCAAGCGGCCGGCGAGACACGCCTCGTCGAGCCAGGCCGGTTGGTAATCCGCTATCCGCGCCGGCAGGAGCTCCGTCTCCCAGGCGGCGGCAGGGGCCTCGAAGCCCTCGAACTGGAGGGCGACGGCAGCGAGCGCGTCCGGGCCCTGCATACGCGTCTCGGCGCTGACCCGCTGCCAGGCGCAAAGGAAGCGGAGGAAATCTCGAGCCGAGACCGGCGCGATCTCGGCACGCAGGCGCTTGACCGTGTAGCGCTGGATGCGGGCGAGAAGGTGGCGATCGCACCACTCCTCTGAGTTGGTGCCGGGGGAGTTGGTGCCTGGGGAGTTGGTGCCGGGGGAGTTGGTGCCGGGCGTAAAGTGCCCGCGCATGGCGAATCCCTGGACTTCGAGCGCGGCGAGGGCGGACGAAATCTCGCCGGCTTCGAGTCCGAGCGGATCGGTGAGAGCATCGAGCCTCGTCGGGCCCTGGCCTTCGAGCCGGCCACGCAGGATCTCCATCAACGCCTGATCGCGCGAGAGGGCGCGGCCAAGATGCGCGGCAGGAACCGCGATTGGTGGATCAAGCACGGCGCCGGGAAAGACGGCCTGGAACTCGGCGAGACGCTCGGCCGCGATCCAGAGCTCTCTCTCAGGGGTGTGCAGGACGGCTGCGCGATTCTCGAGGGTGAGTAGCCTGAGCCATTCCGTCCAGCCGGAAGCTTCCTTGGCGCTCAGGAATCCTAGCCAGAGCAGGGCATCGTGCGCTTCGTCGGCGTTGGCAGGTTCCGGCCAAGCCTCGGCGCGGACGCGGGCGATGGCTTCTGCGTCCAGCCGGCCGATATCGGCGGCGGTTTCAGGATCGAGCCAGCGACGGCTGGCGACCGCCTGGGTCCGTCGTTCCTCGAGCGGTGCGTCGTCGAGGAAGGCGTAGGGCCGGGCCGCGAGGATTTCGCGCGCGAGCGGCGAAGGTTCGGTGAGGTCCCGGGCAGCGATGCGGATCTCGCCCGATTCCAGGCGCCGGAGCATCTGTTCGAGGCCGCCGATGTCCATCGCGTCGTTCAGGCAATCGGAAATCGTCTGGTTGACCAGAGGATGGTCGGGAACCTCCCGCTCGCCCGCGAGATTTTCGGCGCAGGCGATCTGGTCGGGGAAGACTGCGACGATCAGATCCTCGGCCTCCATCAGTGCGATCTGGGGCGGGACCTTCTTCCCGCCCCGCATCCGCGGCAGCGCGAGCGAAGTTGCGGCCACCCAGCGCCAACGCGTCGTGAACATTGGTGCCGCGAGCAGGGCCTGGATCAACACCTTCCGTGCGCTTGCGGAATGGAGATAGTGCGCCGCTGCGGCGAGCTCGAAGCTGTGCGCGGCGGTCAGAGAGAGGACGATGGAGTCCTCGGTCGCGGCGGCCTGCAGCTCGAAATTGAACTTGCGACAGAAACGCTTGCGAAGTGCCAGACCCCAGGCACGGTTGATCCGGCTGCCATAGGGCGAGTGAATCACGAGCTGCATGCCGCCGGATTCGTCGAAGAAGCGCTCGAGCACGATCTGGTCGTGGGTCGGCAGCGCACCGAGCGCGGCATAAGAAGCAGCCAGATACTCGGCCATCTGGATCGCTGCGGGCTCCGGAAGGGTGAATCGTTCGAGAAGCCAGGCGGAGAGAGCGGTCGAGTCCGGGGAGGCTTCGAGGCGCGCAGCCACCTCGGCACGAAGGCGGGAGAGCGCGCGCGAAAGCTCATCGCTGCGGCCCGGTGCCTCGCCGAGCCAGAACGGGATCGAGGGCGGCAGACCCTCGGCATCTTCGACGCGGACGGTGCCGCGCTCGACGCGGATGATGCGGTAGGACTGATTGCCGAGCTGGAAGATATCGCCGGCCTGGCTCTCGATCGCGAAGTCCTCGTTGACCGAGCCGATCGGATGGTTTTCCGGCTCCAGCAGCACCTGATAGTCTGCCGTGTCGGGGATCGTGCCACCGGAAGTCAGCGCGATGAGGCGCGCGCAGCGCCGGCCTCTGAGCCGCCGATTGACGGCATCGTGGTGCAGGAGTGCTGCGCGCCGGCCGCGGCGGGTGGTGAAGCCGTTGGCGAGCATGCCGACGACGTCGGAGAATTCTTCGTCCGTGAGCGCACGGAACGGCCAGGCACGGCGCACGAGAGACTTGAGCGCGTCTTCGTGCCATTCCCCGGCCGCCACTTCGGCCACAATCTGCTGGGCCAGGACATCGAGCGGCGGGGATGGGATCCGCAGCCGGTCAAGCTCGGCCCTCTGGACGCTGTCGAGGAGTGCTGCCGATTCGACGAGCTCGTCACGCGAGAGCGGAAAGAGCCGGCCCTTCGGTATCCCGCCGACGGCGTGTCCGGAGCGGCCGACCCGCTGCAGGAAGGTCGCGATCGAGCGCGGCGAGCCAAGCTGGCAGACGAGATCGACATCGCCGATATCGATGCCGAGCTCGAGCGAAGCGGTGGCGACCAGGGCCTTCAGGCCGCCGTGCTTGAGGCGCTGCTCGGCATCGAGCCTGAGGTCGCGCGCCATGCTGCCGTGATGCGCGGTGACCGCGTCCCCGCCAAGACGCTCGGAGAGCTGGCGGGCCACACGCTCGGCCATCCGGCGGGTGTTGACGAAGACGAGCGTCGTGCGGTGCGCCGTGATCAGTTCCGCCAGACGGTCATAAAGCTCGGTCCAGAGGTCGGCCGACATCACTGCTTCGAGGGCCGAACGGGGAATCTCGATCGCGATGTCGCGCGGACGGATGTGGCCCCAGTCCACGATCTCGCATTCGGGGCGATTCGCACCATCGTTTCCGACCAGGAAACGGGCGACGGCCTCGATCGGTTTCTGGGTGGCCGACAAGCCGATTCGTTGCAACCGGCGGCCACAGAGCGCCTCCAGGCGTTCGAGCGAGAGCGCGAGATGCGCGCCGCGCTTGTTGGGTGCGAGGGCGTGGATCTCGTCCACGATCACCACCCGCGTCGTTGCCAGCATCGAGCGGCCGGAGTCCGAACCCAGCAGGATGTAGAGTGATTCCGGAGTTGTTACGATGATGTGCGGCGGCCGCCGGTGCATCCGGCTGCGCTCGGCGGCGGGTGTATCGCCGGTCCGGACCCAGGTCCGGAGCGCTATGTCCGTGAGATTTTGTTCGTGAAGCTGGTCCCGGATGCCGGCCAGCGGCTCTTCCAGATTTCTCTGGATGTCGTTCGAGAGGGCCTTGAGGGGCGAGACATAGACGACCCAAGTTTCGTCGGCGAGATGGCTATCGAGTCCCTGGCGGATGAGCCGATCGATCGCGGCAAGGAAGGCCGCGAGCGTCTTGCCCGAACCGGTGGGCGCGGCGAGCAGCGTGTCGCGTCCGGCATGGATGGCGGGCCAGGCGGCAAGCTGGACGGGCGTCGGCACGCCGAAACGACGGGCGAACCAGCCGGCGACGGCGGGATGGAAGAGATCGGCGGGCTGCATCGCACGGGCGACCACGGATGATCTATGGGCCGCCCGGGCGGGCGAGGCAACGCGCTGGTTCAGCCGTTGTGATTTGCGAGCAGAGGAGCAGGTATCGGCGCGACCTCGCTCGCGGTCCTTGCTGCCGTCCGGTCAAGTGATGGCGGCCGGAGAAGCAGCCGCAGCAGGCCCCAGATGAGCAAGAGTGGTGTGAGAAGCCCGGTGATCAGCAAGGTCGGCGGATTGCCGAGAGGGCTCACCC
>JBOHMK010000220.1:0-3144 GCA_050730115.1 Acetobacteraceae bacterium | reverse complement strand
TTGCCGGTCGTCGTCAGCACCTCGAAGGTGCCGGCCAGCAGATCGTCGGTATCGCGGAAATCATCGAAGCGCGCCTCCCCCGCGCGCCCTGCGGCGCGCGGCCGGCCGCTCTCCGCGGCGGCGGCCTCGCGCGCCGCTTCCCCGACATCTCCGGAACGGAGTGCCACCAGCGCGGCCAGGCTCGACTTTTGCGCCGATGTCGGTTCACCCAGGAATTCGGGCACCCGCCCGTCCCGATAGAGCTGGCGGCGCGCCGTCTCGGCGCGCAGCAGCTGGCGGAACTCGGCCAGCACCACTGCCGCCCCGGGATCGACACCGGAAGCGGCGTCGAGAATCACATCCGCCCGTTCGAGATTGCCCGCGAACAGCAACAGCTCGGCGAGCAGCACGCGGGCCGCAAGGTCTGAAGGTTGCGCCCTCACGGCCGCCGAGGCCGCGGCAATGGCATCGTCGAGCCGCCCCTGGCGGAACAGGGATCCGGCCGTCGTCGGGGCTTCGGACATCTAACCCACCGCTTCCGTAAATCTGCGCATTTCCAACCCTTCCCGGTTCCGCATTGCCGATTCTCGCGCCGTCAGTGCGCGCAGTGCCGGCGCGCCCTTTTAGGCGCGCGGCGCGACCAGGCAATCCCGGCCGGCTCGCGTCGTGACGCCGTTCACCAAACGCTCGACAGCAGTCGCTTCGTGGCAACACCCTGCCGGGCCTCCTCATCCTTCCCCGCCAATCAGCACCCCGGCACGCTCAACGCGGTCCCGGGGCGACCAGATCGGTGACCAGGCGGAACGTCGCCGACACATCGTCAAGCTGGAACTGGGGCTGCAGATGGATCGTGCATCCGAACACCCCCGGTCTCCCCGGACGCTCCCGAACCATCACCCGCCCACCGGCGAGCGGATAGCGTGCCCTGGTCTCCGCGCCGGCGGACGTGCTGCGATTGATATAGTTGGTGAGCCAGGCTTGCAGCGCCCGCTCGATCTCGTCTGCGGTGCGGAACGACCCTACCATGTTGCGCCCCAGCATCTTCACGTAGTGCGCAAACCGCGAGACCGAAAGCATCGCGTTGACCTGCGCCGAAAGCTGCGCATTGGCGTTGGCCGCGTTGGCGGTTGCCCCAATGTAGCGGCCGGGAGATTGCAAGCTGCGCACGGCCCCGAACACGGCTTCCGGGCCGTATGGAATCCCCGAGAGCGGCATCAACCCGGCTTCCACCAGCACCCGTTCCTGCCGATCGGCGAGCACGAGATCAAGCGGCGCCGGCACCGCAACCCCGGGGGGATCGGTGCGGAACGGCTCGACCGGCAACTCATCGATCAAGCCACCAACCGGCTGATCCGGCTCGGCGCCGCGGACATCCGAGGGCCACCCGTACGAGATGAACGAGCGCACGACCGCCGCCGCGAAGGCGTAGCCCGCCAACATCCAGACCCGGTGCTCTTCGGCCGGCGCATATTCGGCATAGCGGAAGCCGTCACGCCGCGCCGGGTCGTCGCCCCAGGGAGGCCTCGCGAGCAACCTGGGCAGGGTGACGGCCACGAAGCGGATGTCGTCCGGCTGCGCCAGGCTGCGCCAGCGCGCGTGTTCGGCATCGGAAAACGGTGCGGTCGGATCCGCGACCCCGGCCAACTCGCCGAAATGGTCAACGCCGAACAACGCCGGAGAGGCAGAGACGATCGCCGGCGCGAAGGCCGCCGCCGCCACGCCCGCGAACTGGCCGAGCGCACTCACATCGTCGGTCGGGTGGCCGGGCCCCGGACGGTGGCGCACTTCGTGATCGAGCACCAGGAGACCATAGGGCTCACCGCCGGGCGACCCGAACTCCTCCTCGTAAATCTTGCGGAAGAGATGGCTTTGGTCGAATTCGGCGGCGCGCTCGAGATCGCGGCAAAGCTCGTTCCAGGGGAGCGCCAGCACCTTCACCCTGGCACGCGACGCGGGATCGATGCCGCCGATTAGCCATGCGAGGCCCCGCCAGCGCCCTTCGAGCACTTGCAGCCTCGGGTGATGCAGCACCGCATCGAGTTGGGCACCGATCAGCGCATCGATGGCAGCAATGTCGCGATCGAGTGCGCCACGCAATGCGAGCGGCCTCACAGCAAGAACGGCGGCTCTTTCATTTCCGAACCAGGCGCCAAGCCGGCCCTCGTCGCGGGCGATGAAATCGGCAAGCCGCGCTGCCGCCGTCCCCGATCTGGTACCGAAGAAGCGCCCCGCCAGCACCGCCTCCCGAAGCGGCGCCTCAAGGACGGTGGCAGAAACATCGTCAGCCATGTCCGCACCCCGACCGCGCACGCTCGCGGGCGCGGGTCGCTGGAAGAAGTGCGGGAGACCCGCATCGAGCCTCCCCACCGATGTCCACGCCTACGGAACGAGCCCTTTCAGAGATCTCCGGCACTATGCCTTCTGCGGAATCCGCGCCACCATCCTGAGGCTCGTGGTGAGCTCCTCCATCTGCAGCCACGGGCGCAGATAAGCGACTGCGTTGTACGAGCCGGGCTTGCCGGGGATCTCTTTGACCTCCACCTTGGCTTCGCGGAGCGGGTAGCGTGCCTTGGTTTCGGGGCCGGCATTCTCGTTGCTGTTGACGTAGTTCTTGATCCACCGGTTGAGCCACTGCTCGCAGTTGGACGCTTCCATGAAGCTGCCGATCTTGTCGCGCGCCAGCACCTTGAGATAGTGCGCAAAGCGGCTCGACGCCATGATGTAGGGCAGGCGCGCGGAGATCGCGGCATTCGCGGTCGCTTCCGGGCGGTCGTACTTCTTCGGCTTCTGCGTGCTCTGGGCACCGAAGAACACCGCATAGTCGGTGTTCTTGTAGTGGCAGAGGGGCAGGAAGCCCTGGTTCTAAAGCTCGAACTCGCGTCGATCGGTGATCCCGATCTCGGTCGGGCACTGCGTGTCGAGGTCGCCGTCATCCGAAGTGAACACATGGGTCGGCAGGTTCTCCACCTTGCCGCCGCCCTCGGCGCCGCGGATCGCAACACAGAAGCCGTACTTGGCAAACGCATCGGTGAGCCGCGTGCCCATCACGTACGCCGCGTTCATCCAGCAATATTGCTGGTGATCGAGCGGACGGGCAGCACCGGCGGCGTCGTACGGTGCCTCTTCGTAGTTGAACTCGTCGATCGGCTTGGTCGCCGACCCGTA
>JBOHMK010000219.1:0-2409 GCA_050730115.1 Acetobacteraceae bacterium | reverse complement strand
CCCTTGCTGTTGCCCGGCCTGGTCGGCGGCTGGCTGATCGCCGCCATCCTCGCATTTACCGAATTCACCGCCTCGCTCTTTGTCACCGACGCGCGCACGCAAACGCTTCCGGTTGCGATGTACAACTACATCCGCGAATATACCGATCCGAGCATCGCCGCGATCTCCGCGCTGCTCATTGTCGGGACGATGATCATCATGTTTGCCGCTGACCGGTATGTGGGCCTCGACCGCATCCTCTCCATCGATGCACATTGAAGCGGAGCCGCCGCGTGTGTCCGCTGGCCCGAGCGCCGTGGAACTCGCCGCCGTGGGAAAGGACTTCGGATCCGTGGTCGCGGTCGGCGAAGTGCGCCTGGCCATCCGGCGCGGCGAAGTGTTGACGCTGCTTGGCCCGAGCGGCTGCGGCAAGACCACGCTGCTCAACATGATCGCGGGCTTCGAGCAGCCGACCCGCGGGCGCGTCCTGATCGACGGCAGCGATGTCACATTCGTGCCGCCCCATCTCAGGGATACCGGCATGGTTTTTCAGAATTACGCGCTTTTTCCGCATCTGGACGTGTTCGAGAACGTCGCCTTCGGGCTGCGCATGCGCCGACTGCCGAAGAGAGCGATCGCATCCGAAGTCGCGCGCGCACTGGAGATGGTCAAGCTCGAAGGACTGGCGAGGCGCCGTGTCCGCCATCTTTCAGGCGGGCAGCAGCAACGCGTGGCGCTGGCGCGCGCCATCGTCGTCAGGCCCAAGGTGCTGCTGCTGGATGAACCACTATCGGCGCTCGACAAGAATCTGCGCGGCCAGATGCAGATCGAGCTCAAGGAGCTGCACGAACAGACCGGCCTCACCACCGTCTTCGTCACTCACGACCAGGGCGAGGCGCTGAGCCTTTCCGACCGCATCGTGGTCATGAACCGCGGCGAGATCCAGCAGATCGCGGCACCCATCGAGCTCTATCGGCATCCCGCCAATGGCTTCGTCGCCTCGTTCATCGGCGACATCAACCATCTGCCGCCGGCCCGCCTCAGGGCCTCGGGCGGCAGCTTTCTCTATCGCCTCACCCCATCGCTCGAGCTTCAGTTGCCGCAACGCGCGGATCTTGTGCTTCGCGATGGCGATCTCGTCCACCTCTTCATTCGCCCCGAACATCTGGCGATCGCCGGCGCTTCGGATCCAGGCCGGAACCAGGTCCTTTGCCGGGTCGTTCAGCACGTCTACCAGGGTACGCATACGTTGACGCGCGTCGAAGCCGCGGGGCTCGGCGTGCTCCAGCTCCGCATTCCGGGCGGTGACGTCATTGGCCAGGCGCCGCCGGGTACCGAGATCGCGATCACGATCGATCTCGCAGAGGCAACGGTCCTGACCGAGGCGTGAAGAGGGGTGGGCGAAGGCGATATGGGGGAAAAGACACTCTATGCGGTGAACGTCGCCGAGGCGTATCTCGCGCTGCTCGCCGAACGCGGCGTCGCTTATCTGTTCGGCAACGCCGGCACCGACTTCGCGCCTATCGTCGAAGCGTTCGCGGACGCCAAGGCCCGGGCCTTGCCGACGCCCGCTCCCGTGCTGGCGGCGCACGAGAACCTCGCCGTCTCCATGGCGCATGGCTACGCCATGGTTTCCGGTCGCGTTCCCGCCGTCATGGTGCACGTGAGCGTCGGCACCGCCAACGCGATGTGCGGTCTGTTCAACGCCGCCCGCGAAAACGTGCCAATGCTGCTCACCGCCGGCCGCACGCCACTCACCGAAGCGGGGCTTCCCGGCGCCCGCGACGCCTACATCCACTGGGGCCAGGAGATGTATGACCAGGCCGCCATGCTGCGCGAGCTCGTCAAGTGGGATTACGAGCTGCGCAACGGAGCGCAACTCGAAGTCGTGCTCGACCGGGCGCTCGCGCTCGCCGCGACCGAGCCGCGCGGACCCGTCTACCTCAGCCTGCCACGCGAAGTGCTGGCGGCGCCGCTCGGCGAGCTCCGCTATCGGCAACCCTCGCGCCTCGCCGCCGCGGCACCACCGGCGGCGGACGAAGGGGCACTCTCCGAGGCCGCCGCAATCCTCTCCGCCGCCGAGAACCCGCTGATCGTGACGACCAGCGCCGGGCGTGACCCTGCGGCCGTTTCCGCGCTGGCCGCGCTCGCCGAGCGCGCAGCAATCCCGGTGGTGCAGTTCGCGCCGCGCCATCTCTCTCTTCCCGCCGATCATCCGATGCAGCTCGGATTCGATCCGTCACCGTTGATCGCCGATGCTGACGTCGTGCTCGCGATCGAGTCCGACGTGCCCTGGATGCCAAGCCGTGCCGCCCCGCCGCCGGAGGCGAAGGTCGTGCAGATCGGCCTCGATCCCTTGTTCGGGAAATACCCGATCCGCGGCTTTCCATCCGATCTCGCCATCACTGCCCGAGCGGCACAGGCGCTGCC
>JBOHMK010000218.1:0-12863 GCA_050730115.1 Acetobacteraceae bacterium | reverse complement strand
GGGCAACGGCTTACGTGACGCTCGAGCCCTGCTGCCATCATGGACGCACGCCGCCCTGCGCCGATGCCCTGATCGCGGCTGGGGTGGCGCGGGTCGTGGCCGCGGTGCGGGACCCGGATTCGCGGGTCGACGGGCAGGGGCTGGCGCGGCTCCGTGCCGGCGGGATTGCGGTCGAGGAGGGTGTGCTGGCGTCCGAGGCGGGCGAGGTCGCGGCCGGCTTCTTCTGCCGCGTCCGTCACGGCCGGCCGAGCCTCACGCTCAAGCTTGCCTCGACGCTCGATGGCCGGATCGGCACCCGTGGCGGGGCCAGCCGATGGATCACCGGCCCCGCGGCGCGTTACCAGGCGCACGCGCTGCGCGGGCGGCACGATGCGATTCTGGTTGGCATCGGCACCGTGCTCGCCGACGACCCCGAGCTCACCTGCCGGATTCCCGGCTTCCGAGCGCTGCCGCTGGTCCGCATCGTTGTCGACAGCCGGCTGCGCACGCCCGGCACTTGCCGCATCGTCGCCACCGCCGGCGAGGCGCCGGTCTGGATCCTGCACCGCGCCGAGGCCGATTGCGAGCGCGCGCGAGTGCTCAGCGAACGTGGCGCCCGCCTGATCGCGGTTCCCGCTCAAATGTCCGGCATCGATCTTGCGGCAGGACTCACCTTACTTGGGCAATCAGGGCTGACCTCGATCATTGCCGAGGGCGGTGCCGCGATTGCCGCCAGCCTGCTGGCCGGG
The DNA here is from genome assembly GCA_050730115.1 of Acetobacteraceae bacterium. Lineage (GTDB taxonomy): Bacteria > Pseudomonadota > Alphaproteobacteria > Acetobacterales > Acetobacteraceae > JAKAWQ01. The sequence goes on along the minus strand of JBOHMK010000218.1, from coordinate 12,135 downwards.
GATCTGGTGGACCGGTTGGCCTGGTTCCACGCTCCGGCCGTGCTCGGTGGCGATGCATGGCCGGCGGCGGCCGCGCTCGGCATCGAGGTGCTGGCCGCCATGCCGCGCTTCCGGCGCCGCCGGACGGCCGCGGTCGGCGACGACATCTTCAGCGAATTCGCGCGCGCGGCCTGAGGAATGTTCACCGGCATCATCACCGGCGTCGGCACGGTCAAGGGTGTCACGCCGATCGGCGCGGGTCGCGACATGCGCCTTACGGTCACGACGCCCTGGCAGGACACGGCCACAATTCCGATCGGCGCCTCGATTGCATGCTCCGGCTGCTGCCTCACCGCGGTCGCGGTTGGAGCCGATTGGTTCGCGACCGACGTATCCGCGGAAACGCTGGCCCGGACCACGCTAGGGGAATGGCAGGGCGGCACCCGGATCAATCTCGAGCGGAGCCTCCGGCTCGGCGAGGAGCTCGGCGGGCATCTGGTCTTTGGCCATGTAGACGGTATCGGCCACGCTTTGCAGGCGCGGCCGGAACAAGGTTCGGTGCGCTGGCGGTTCGCGATCCCGCCGGCTCTCTCGCGCTTCATCGCCGTCAAGGGTAGCATTGCCGTGGACGGGGTCTCGCTCACGATCAACGATGTTGGCGCCGAGGAAATCGCGGTGAACATCATTCCTCATACGGCCGAAGTGACGCGTTTCGGCTGGCTTCAGGCGGGTGAGAGCGTCAACCTGGAGATCGATATGCTCGCCCGCTACGCGCAGCGCTTTGCGGAGACCCGATGAAGACCGCCACCCTCGCGGACTATGTTTCATCAACCGAGGAGCTGATCGAGGAAGCCCGGGCGGGCCGGATGTTCATTCTGGTCGATGATGAAGACCGGGAGGACGAAGGCGATCTCGTGGTCCCGGCACAGTTCGCCACTCCCGAGGCGGTCAACTTCATGGCCCGCCACGCGCGCGGGCTGATCTGCCTCGCGCTGACCCGCGCGCGCGTAGAACAGCTCGGTCTCTCGCTGATGAGCGCTTCCAACCGCTCGCGCCTGCAGACTGCCTTCACCGTTTCGATCGAGGCGCGCGAGGGTGTGACGACGGGCATCTCGGCGGCCGATCGTGCGGCCACGATTGCGGTTGCGATCAATCCCGAGAAGGGGCGGGACGATATCGTCACGCCCGGGCACGTCTTCCCGCTGGTGGCACGCGAGGGTGGCTCGCTGGTGCGTGCCGGCCATACCGAGGCAGCGGTCGACATCGCGCGCCTCGCCGGTCTCAATCCTTCAGGCGTCGTCTGCGAGATCATGAACGATGACGGCACGATGGCGAGGCTTGGGGACCTGGTCGCTTTCGCCCAGCGCTACAACTTCAAGCTCGGGACGATCGCCGATCTGATCGCCTATCGCCGGCGTACGGAGCGGCTGATCCGACGGGTGTGCGAGGGCGTCCTCAATCATGCCGAGGGCGGCGAGTGGCGGCTCATCGTTTATGCCAATACCGTCGAATACGCCGAGCATCTTGTGCTCCTGAAGGGCAATCCGGCCGGGCCGGAGCCGGTGATGGTCAGGATGCATGCAGTCGATCTGTTGCACGATATGCTCGGTGGGCCGGCTTGGGAGACGCTGCACGGCGCGATGCGGCAGATCGCCGCCGCGGGACGTGGCGTCGTCGCACTGATCCGCGACCCCCGTCCGACGGCGCTCTCCGAGCGGGTGCGGATGACTGCCAGTCAGCCGAGCCCGAACCGCCAGTTGCGTGATTACGGGATCGGGGCGCAGATCCTGGTCGATCTCGGTGTGCAGCGCATGATCCTGCTTTCGAATACCAGGCGCACCATCGTCGGCCTGGAAGGGTACGGCCTCGACATCGTCGATCAGCGGCCGATCGGCGAGGCGGGTCCGGAATGAGCACGGCCGACGCCCCGGAGGTAGAGCCGCCGGCGATCGCGGGCCCGGCGCCCCATCTCCTGCTGGTGCGCGCGCCCTACTACCGCGAGGTCGTGGACGCGCTGTCGCGCGGCGCCGAACGGATCCTCGGCGCTGCCGGAGCGCGCTTCGAGACCCTGGATGTGGCCGGAGCGTTTGAGCTTCCGCAGGCGATCCGGCTCGCGGTACGCGGCCCGGCGCGGCATGATGGCTTCATCGCACTCGGCTGCGTGGTGCGCGGCGAGACCGACCACTATGATCATATCTGCCGGGAAACGATGGGCGGGCTGATGCGGGTCGCACTGCAGTTCGGCCTGGCGCTCGGCACCGGGCTTCTGACCGTCGATCGGCTCGAGCAGGCGCTGGCGAGGGCGCGCCCGGCCGGACCGAACAAGGGCGCCGAGGCGGCGCGCGCCGCGCTGCTGCAAATTGCCGCCGATCGCCGTTTCCGGCCGGCTGCGGAGAGCAATTGATGGCCGGCGTCGGTTCGCGTCCCCGTACCGCTGCCCGGCTGGCGGCGGTGCAGGCGCTGTTTCAGAGCGATCAGGCTGGCGATGCCGCGGAAGCGGTGATCGATGAGTTCGTGCACCACCGGCTTGGCCCGGCCGAGGACCGGGATGCGTACGAAGAAGGCCGCGTGCCGGAGGCGGAGATCGCGCTGTTCGCCCGCATCGTTCGCGCCGCGACGCAAGGCCAGCCAGCGCGTGATTCCATGCTGACCGCGGTCCTTCCCGCCGACTGGCCGCTCGGCAGGCTTGATCCTGTTCTGCTCGCCCTGTTGCGCGCGGCGCTGGCCGAGCTCTCGATGGTGGACGGTCCGCCGGCGCGGGTCGTCATCAACGAATATGTCGATGTCGCACACGGATTCTTCGGAGCCGAGGAGCCGCGCCTGGTGAATGCGGTACTCGACCGGCTGGGGCGGCTTCTGCGCGCGGCAGAGTTTCCCGCCCGCACCGCCGGATGAGCAGAAGCAGGCGGGCCGTTCCGTCTCTGCGGGTCCCACCGGCATCGCGGTTTTCGTTCAGGCGCGTCCGCCCGGGCTACTACCAGCTTTGGTTCTTGAGTGATCGGCCCTCACCCGGCTCTTCGGGCCTCGCGGTGCTGCGCACCAAAGGCGCACTTGGTCTTTCAGGCAGTTTGTTCTGCTTCTGTTGGGTTCTGGATCGCCACGTCGCGCCGCGCGCTCCGCTCCTCGCGATGACGCTGCGGGGAGCGACACGGTTGCTCACCCCCAGCCTCTTTCCCGTAGGGGATAAAAATGGACGCGCTCTCGCAGGTGAAAAGGGCGGAAAGCAAGTGCCCGCTCGCGGCATCGGGCTGGTGGCGCGATGAGCCGGCTTGCTCGCGAATTCTCTCTCATCGAGCGCTGTTTTCGTCCGTTGGCGGGCCCGGCCGGATTGGGGCTCACGGACGATGTCGCATTGCTTCAACCCGCGCCCGAGACCGATCTCGTGCTTTCGGCCGATGCCATGATTGCCGGCGTGCATTTCCTCGCCGGAGATTCCCCTGAGCTCGTGGCCCGCAAGCTGTTGCGCGTTAACCTCTCGGACCTGGCCGCAAAAGGGGCGGCGCCGCTCGGCTATCTCCTCACCATTGCCGCCCCCGCGGGCACGGACGACGCGTGGTTCGAAGGATTCGCGGCCGGGCTTGCGACCGATCAAAAGGCGTTCGGGCTGCAACTGCTGGGCGGGGACATGACGGCAACGTCCGGCCCGTTCGCGTTCTCGCTCACGATTCTCGGCAGCGTCGCGCGGGGGCAGGCGGTGCTGCGGCGGGGGGCCGCGGCCGGGCATGGCGTGTTTGTGAGCGGCACCATCGGCGACGCCGCGCTTGGGCTCGACGTGCTGCAGGGTCGCTTCGAGGATGCGTCAGGCCACCTGGTGCGGCGCTATCGTCTGCCGGCGCCGCGGCTCGGCCTGCCGATCAGCGGATTTGCAGCCGCCGCGATGGATATTTCCGACGGCCTCGTTCAGGATCTCGGCCATCTCTGCCGGCTCGGGGGCGTGGCTGCGGAGATCGATTCGGCGCTGGTGCCACTCTCTCCTCCGGCGCGCGCCGGTGGCCCTGCCGTCCTTGCACGGTGTCTCACCGGTGGCGACGACTACGAGCTACTGCTCGCCGTGCCGCCGGCGGCCGAGGATCGGTTGGCAGGTGCCCGTTTCGCGGTCCCGTTCACCCGGATCGGGTGCTTCGTGCCGGGCCCGCCCGAGGTCCGGGTGCGTGGTCCGGGCGGGGAGCTGATGCAGTTCGCACGTCCCGGCTGGAGCCATTTCTGATACCTAACGAGTCCGGCCCTCCGCAAACGCGATGAAAGTGATCGCGCAAGCGACGCCGGAGCGTGATGACAAAAAGTCAACCCGCGCGAAGACGCCGGTTCCTGCTTTGCTTCCCGGGCTTTGCGTCCCGGGCCTTGCTTCCCGGTCATGCCTGCTTCCTTCCAAGGGGCCTCTCAGGTCTCAGATCACCCGCATACCATGACCGCCCTCGCCACAGGTGCGTTTGCAGAGCCTTCCCGACACCAGGGCGAGATCCTGCTTCCGCGGTCCGCATGGCTCCGCGGTCGGCGGGTCTGCTGTGCAGGCTGGCGCGTTGAAGTCTTGATTTGAGACCTACTCTTACAGGAAGTCGAAAGTGCGAAAGCTCCGCTCTCAGTGTGTCCGGCATGGTGCCGGCACGACAGATCCGCAGATCACCAAGCCGGGAGCGACCAGGGAGACTCCACCGGTTCGCCGTGGGCTGGTGTTTACGATTGTCGCGCTGGTATTATTGATGCAGTCAATAGATGGGACGATCGTCGCCACAGTATTGCATGCGTTGCAACGCGAGTTGCGAACCTCGGTCAACTGGGCCGGGTGGACGATCACGGCATACTCCTTCGGGTTCGTACTGATGCTGCCGATCAGTGGCCGGCTCAGCGAGCGGTATGGCCGCCGCAGAGTGTTCCTTGCCTCGGTCATCGCGTTCACTGTGGCATCGCTGTGCTGCGGGTTGGCCGACAACATTTTTCTGCTCATTGTGCTACGCGCGGTGCAGGCAGCCGGTGGGGCGGGCTTCACGCCATCGGCAACCGGGATCATCGTCGACTATTTCGGCAGCGCGCGTGATCGCGCAGTCAGCCTGTTCGGCAGCATCTTTCCGATCGGCTCGATGATCGGACCGGTATTCGGAGGGTTGTTCGTAACGTATTGGACCTGGCGGGGTGCATTCTTCGTCAACGTGCCGGTCGGGATAGCAGTGGTCCTGCTGGCGCTGCGCTACATTCCACGCGATCCGCCGCACGCGGAGAAAGCCAAGTTCGGGACGGATATCTCCGGCATCATGTTGCTCGGCGGCGGCCTGCTCTCCGGCATGCTTGCCGTGAGCGATCTCGGTGAAAGGAATGTTCACCTGTCGTCACCTGCGTTTGCGGTGCCGATGGTGGTGGCGATTGTCCTGGTGTGGATGTTCTTCCACCACCTCAGTCGCACCGCGACCCCGTTCATCGCCCCGCGCCTGATTCACGGGCCCGGCTTCGGCGCGGTCAACCTCGTCAACGTGATCTTCAGCGGCGTCACCATCGGAGGGGTGGCACTGATTCCGCTGTACGCGACCAACCGCTATGGCATCGGCGCGCTCGACTCCGGCACGCTGCTGGTCGCCGAAGGGGCGTCCGCCATCATGTTCGCGGTTGCAGCCGCGCTGGCACTCCGGCGCACCGGCCACCGGCCACCGCTATACCTTGGCAGCGTTATCATCGCAGTTGGAATGCTGCTGCTTGCGGTCGCTCCCGCTCGCGGCATTTCGGCGTACGCCTGGTTAGCTGGTTCATCATTCCTGGTCGGCGTCGGCGGCGGGATGATCAACCCGGCCTGCCGCAATGCCGGGCTGCAACTGGCACCTGAGCATTCGTCGATCCTCGCCGCACTCCGTTCCTTGTGCATCCAGATAGGGTCGATCGTGACCGTCTCGGTAGCGACTGCGGCGCTTGCAAGTTCGAATGACCCTGGCAGCATTCAAGCCTGGGTTTACGTCGCGGCGGCGCTGCTGTTCCTGGCGGCCCTGCCGCTGATCACCCGGGTACCGGAGCACCACGGTTCGTGGTAGCTGACGCCGGCAAAAGCTCACACGCGGCGAGAGGCTTCGGCGAGCAGCCAATCGCGGAAAGCGCGCACCTTCGGCTGCTCGAGCGAGAGTTGCGGACAGAGGAAGTAATAGGCCATTTCCGACTTCAGCCGGAGGTCGAACAGGCGCACGAGCCGCCCGCTCACCAGTTCATCCTCGATCAGCGCCTGGCGGCCGAGGGCGACGCCTTCCCCGCGGATCGCCGCCTGGATCACCATCGGCGAGTGGCTGAAGATCGGGCCGCGCGCGGCGTCGACGCCCTCCACTCCGGCGGCCATCAGCCACATGCGCCAATCGATCTCGGTCCCTTCGTCGTGCAACAGGACGTGGTGGCGCAGATCCGCGGGCTTCCTCAGCGGGTGTTTTCCTTTCAGCAGGGTCGGACTGCCGACCGGCGCATAATCGTCGCCCACCAGGCGTTCGATCGCGAGGCCGGGGTAAATGCCGCGTCCGTAGCGGATCGCGAGATCGACATTGTCACGCGCGAAGTCGACCGCGTGGTCATTCGCCTGCAGCCTGACGTCGATTTCCGGATGCAGCGCGCGGAAGCGTCCAAGGCGTGGCACCAGCCAACCGGTGGTGAAGGAGTAGGTCGTGCTGACGGTGAGCCGATTGGCCTCTTTCGGCGTCGGTAGCCGGCGGGTTACTTCGGCAAGTGAATCGAGAATCTCGCGCACGGCGCGCGCATAGGCCTGGCCTTCGTCGGTGAGCCGGAGCGCCCGGTTCAGGCGCCGGAACAGAGGAACGCCGAGATAGTCCTCGAGTGATTTCACCTGCCGGCTGACGGCACCATGAGTGACGTTGAGTTCCTCCGCGGCCTTGCTGAAGCTCAAGTGCCGGGCCGCGGCCTCGAAGTCCGGCAAGGTCTTCAAGGGTGGCAGCTTGCGGGCCATCTCCCCTCCGGTTCGTGTGAGGTTTCATCACGCGATCTACGAGATTAATTCGATTGTGGAAAGCGGATCCGACGCTTAACTCTGCGTCAACAACGAAATTGATGAACCGGAGTGGCGCGACGCCGAGCTCCGTCTTCCTGTGAGGAGAAGGACGATGAACGTACTGATGCTGACCGATCGCCTGGCCTCCGGATCGCGGCCGGTTGTGGGCTCCGGCTCGATGCTGCGAGGCCTGAAGAAGCATTGGGCGCGGTGGTCGGCGTGGCGGCGGCAGCGGGCGGCATTGCTGTCGCTGAGTGACGCCGACCTCAAGGATATAGGCATCAGCCGCGCGCAGGCGAACTTCGAGTACAACAGCGCCTATTGGCGTGAGCCCACGGTCGCCGGATGTGAAATTACGGAAGGCGTGAATCGCGGGCTCAAATGAGCTCCGTGACCCGTGCCGGGCTGAACAGTCCGGCACGGCACGGGTCGAGTAGAGTGCAAGGACAATTTACGTCGACCTCGCGGCGCAGGAAGGGTTCATAAGCGCCGCAGCACAACGATCCGGTTGGTATTGGTACCTTTGGCGTTGTTCGCAACGCCCCAGCAGTTCGCCGTTTTGGTGAAATCCTGCTGATTGACCATCACGAAGAGGCGCACGAATGGCAGCCCGGCCGCGGCCTCCCACACCAGGTTCTCCAGCAGGAGTTTGCCGCTTCTGACTTCGCCGACCTCGAAGGCGACGTACCCCCCAGGCGCAACCAGCCGAGCGAGCTCGACGAGCGTCTCGCGGATCATTCGTTGCCAGGCGATCTCGCTCCGGTGCTCTGCGATTGCGACCCCGTTCGGATCGATCCCGGCGAACCAGCTCCGGAGCCAGTTGTCCGCGGAATACTGCACGACGTCGAGAAAGGGTGGCGAAGTGACGACCAGACGAACCGAGGCATCGGGAATTTCCGGCGTCGATTCTGCGCTCCGGATGAGCAAGAGTGCCTTTGGGTGGGCAGGTGCCGGACCCTGGCGCAGGAGTGAGGCCGACTTTGCCAGGGTCAGTCGCTTGACGTCGCGATCCGGCGGTACCTGGTGGCGTCTGGCATTGATCTTCCGTTGCGCGGCGGCCGAGATCGCCTGGTTCGGCGGCAGTGTATAGACCGAAAAAAATCCAGGCGAATGCCCGGTCAGCCGGTTGATGGCGACCATCCTGATCCAGTCATCGACGGGGTCCGGAGCGATGCCCGCCGGCAGGCGTTCGAGAAGCCAGCGACGGAGCGAAACGATCTGCCGGAGGGTTCCGGGGCTGTAGAAGGCGAGCAGGTCGGGCTCTTCGGGAGAGGAGCGATCCCACGGAATTTCCTCAAGCCGCCGCGCGACTTCGTCGAGGCGCGGGGAATTGAGCCGTGGCCGGACCAGCATCGGCGCCAGCGGGTTGATGTCGTTGCCAAGCGGGAGGCGCCCTTGCAGCGCGGCTTCGATCGCGGTCGTGCCCCGCCCCATGAACGGATCATAGACCGCGTCACCGCGCCCGGTCAGGCGCTCGATGAAGAACGCCGGAAGCTGCGGCTTGAAGCATGCCCGGTAGCTGAGTTCGTGAATGGCGTGCGCCTGGCGCTGCCGGGCGGTCCAGAATTCGTTGATAAAATAAGGAATGCCGCCGTCCTCATGCTGGATCGTAGCAGTGCCGAAAGCACGGAAATCCCTGACCTCTTCGGCGAAGGAGGAAGAACGGCGATCGCATGATGCGACCAGCGCGAGGTTCAACAGGTCGCCCTGGTGAGCTCTCACCTCTCAGGCTGCGTCCACGACTGGAAAGCGCGGCGGGATGGGATGGCGGTCGGCGTCCTTGTAGCCGAGCGCGTCTTCCGCGATCAGGATTCGCTGCACGTTGGCGGTGCCTTCGCCGGCGGTGAGCATCGTCACGTAGGCCGCGAAGTAACCCACCCGGTATGCCTCGGTCAGGGCGTAGCCGCCGTGCAACTCGGTGGCGGCGAGCGCTGCCCGGCGTGCGGTCTCAGAGGCGAAATACTTCGCCCGCGCGACCGCGCGGTGAAACGGCCGCCCGCTCTCGGCGAGCGTTGCGGCGTGTCCGGTCATGAGCCGGGCGGCGTCGGTCTCGGTTGCCATGTCGGCGATCAGGCTCTGCACCATCTGGTATTGTCCGAGCGGCCGCCCGCGCACCTCACGGGTCCGCGCGTATGCGATCGAAGCGTCGAGCAGCGCCTGCGCGAGGCCAGTGAGCCGCGCGGCAACGGTGAGCCGCCCGTAGCCGAGGGCGTGCATGGCAATGCGGAAGCCTTCACCTTCCGCTCCCAGGCGATTTTCGACCGGCAGGGAAAAATCGTTGAGATGCACGCTGCAACTGGCGAGCGCGCGTGAAAGCCCACGCATCGGAATGGGCTCAGCGCTATAGCCTGGAGCGGAGCGCGGTTCGACGATGAAGGCAGTGATGCCGCGGTGGCCGGCGGCAGGATCGGTCAGCGCAAACAAGACACCCGCGTCGGCGGCGTGGGCGAAGGTGATGAAGGTCTTCTCACCGTTCAGGATGTAGGAATCGCCGCTTCTCACCGCCCGCGTGCGCATCGCGCCGGCGGCATCCGAGCCGCCGCCAGGCTCGGTCAGCGCGAACATCCCGATCTTTTCGGCCCTGATGAGAGCCGGCACGAAGCGGGCGATCTGGGCCGCGGTTCCCCAGTTGAGGATGGTGAAAGGGCACGTCATGGCCTGGAGATTCATGCAATAGCCGAACTCCGGCCGGAGCCGGCTGAGCTCCTCGGCGATCACCGCGACGGCGCGCAGGCCGAGTGCCGAGCCACCGAGCGCAGTCGGGAAGGCGGCGCCGAAAAATCCGGCTTCGCCCATTTTTCTTATCAGCGAGCGCGGGAATTCGCCCGCTGCCTCGAAGCCGTCGATCGCGGGTTCGATTTCGCGACTGACGAAGCGGGCGAGGCTCGCGCGCGCGGCCTCGATCTCCGGTGGCAGGTCCAAAATCGAGCCCGCCGCGACCGGTCCGCTCACCTCAGCCGGTAGAGCCTGGCCGCGTTGCCGAACGCGATGCTCTCCCTGACGTCCGGGCTCAGGGCCACGGGAAACGCGAGTGCCGGGTCGTCGAAATCCCAGTGCGGGTAATCGGAGGCGTAGAGCAACCTGTCGGCGCCGATCCATTCGACGAGATCGCGGAAATGCCGCCGATGCTCGGGCTCTTCCATCGGCTGCGTAGTAAGCCACACCTGGCGGCGTACGGTTTCGGACGGCGGCTCGTGGACATGCGGCACTTCATCCCGCATCTTCGACCAGAGCTTGTCGAGCCGCCAGAGAAGCGATGGCAGCCAGGCGAAGCCGGCCTCGGTCAGCACGACCGAGAGCCGCGGGAAGCGCGCGAAGACGCCCTCCATGACGAGGCTCGTGAGCACCGCCGCCGCGCACTGGGCATGCCCGCTCATCTCTTCAAGATAGAACGAGGGCCATCCGCCGCCGGTGATGGGCTGACCGCCGTAGCCGAAAGCATGGATGCCGACCGGCAACCCGGTGCGCTCGGCGGCCTCGTAAATCGGCCAGTAGCGGCGCTGGCCGAGTGGCTCTGCGGTCCGGGTAAGCAGCAGCACCTGCGCAAAATTCGGATCACCCGCCCAGCGCTCGATTTCAGCCGCCGCGGCCGGGCCGTCTTCATACGGGACGACGATCGATGCCCTGAGCCGCTGGTCGAGAGAGGTCCAGGCGTCCACCTGCCAGCGGTTCACTGCGTTACAGAGTGCGGCACTGAACTCGGCGCTCTGCATGCCTTGGCCGGTCGGAGTCAGCGGATTGAGGATCGCGAAGGCGACATGATTGGGATCGAGATGCTGGCGCTGCATCAGCCCGAGATCGCTGCCCGGGCGTCCGCCGCCCTCGGGCGAGGCGTCCCGCCGCATGGCGCCCGGCTGGCTCTTGGGATAGGCCGGGCCCTGGTGGGGGCCGAGCCGGCGGCGGAGCCCGTATGTTTCGACGTGCCGCCACCAGCGTTCGGAAAGATAGGGCCTGAGATCGGCGATGCTGCGCGCGGCCTGGTGCAGGTCGCAATCGATCACCGCCTGGCTGGTAGCCTGCGCGCCGGTTCGATCGAGCAGGGCGACATTCATGCTGGCCTCCCGTTCGCTGCGGCCGCTGTCCCTCTGTCTTCGGTCAGCCGAGGATAGGTTTCAAGCGCATTCTCCGCCAGCACTCTTTCGGCGAGGGTTGCCGCGATAGCGGGCGGAAGTACGGCGGTGCCGTCGAACTGCCAGTGCGGATGGTCGGTCGAGAACAGGAGCAGCCGGTCCGATCCGAGTTGCTCCAGCACCCGACCCAGTACCGCCGGATCCTCGGGCGCATCGATCGGTTGCAGGGTGAAGCGTACCCGTGCACGCACGATCTCCGCCGGTGGTGCGGCGACCCAGGGCACCTCGGATCTCATGCCGCGCCAGAATTTCGCGAACCGCCACAAAAACGCCGGCAGCCAGGTCCATCCGGACTCGATGAAAACGAATGTAAGATCGGGGAACTTGGCGAACACACCCTCGGCGATCAGGCTGGCAAGCTGGGCCTGAAAGGATTGCGCCTGGGCCGCGTAGTCCTCGATGAAATAGGAAGGCCAGCCGACACCGGTGATCGCGTGGCGATAGGTGCTGCCGGCGTGGATGCCGACCGGCAGGCGATGGCGCTCTGCAGCCTCATAGATCGGCCACCAGGCGCGATTGCCGAGCGGGGCAGAATCGTTGGCCAGCATCAGGACCTGCACGAATCGCCGGTCCGGGGCGAGGCGTTCGATCTCTGCCGCGGCGCGCACCGGATTCTGCGTCGGCAGGATGATCGAGGCGCGAAACCGCTGGTCGCGCGCCAGCCATTCGTGGGCGATCCAGTCATTCAGAGCGGCCGCCAATGCGACCCCGAGATCTTCGCTGAACGGCAGTTGTACGCCGTAGAGGCAGTTGCAGATGGCAATGCGGCTGCCGAACGGATCGAGCGCTGCGCGCGCAAGCTCTGCGGGATCTGTGCAGGCTTGATCCTGGCCGCGGAAATCGGCGCGGACCGTGAGCGGCGCGTTCTTCGGGTAGCTGATGGAGTGGAGCTCATCGATCCCGCGTGCCGAGATCTGTTCGCGCCAATGCGGGTCAAGATAAGGCGTGAGTGCCGCCAACCCCGGCAGCGCTGGATGAACGTCGCAATCGATGGGTGCAGGGATCATCAGGGGTGATCTGATCGTTCACACTTGCTGGCACTGTCCTCTCCCCTCCGTC
>JBOHMK010000217.1:0-5521 GCA_050730115.1 Acetobacteraceae bacterium | reverse complement strand
TCCTGTTCCAGGAACTGGCGCTTGCCGATGCCAACCCCGTGCTCGCCGCTGCACGAACCGTCGAGAGCAAGGGCGATACCGGCAATCTTCCGATCGAGCGCCCAGGCGCGGGCGAGGCCATCGGGCTCCGGCGGGATCAGGATCACGGTGTGGAAATTGCCGTCGCCCACGTGGCCGACGATGGCTCCGATCAGGCCGGAGGCGGTGATCTCCTCGCGTACGGCGAGCACGGCCTCGGTCAGGCGCGAGATCAGCACGATCGAATCGGTCGTGAGGGCGCGCCCGCCGGGCTGCAGCGCGACTGCTGCCCAGTAGGCGTCGTGGCGTGCCTTCCAGAGGTGCGACCGCGCCTCCGCATCCGCGGCCTCAACGAAGCGTTCGGCACCGTATTCGCGGGCGATCGCTGCGGTGGCGCGCACCTCTTCGGCGGCTGCGGCAGCGGTGCCGTGAAACTCGAAGAACAGGGTCGGGACCGCGGCGAGATCCGGGAGCTTCGAGTATGCGATCGAGGCCCGCATCTGCACCTCGTCCAGAAGCTCGATTCGGGCCACCGGGATGCCGGCCTGCATCACGGCGACCACCGTTTCGACGGCAGGGCCGAGGGCCGGGAACTGGCAGGTTGCGGCGACGATCGCCTCGGGGATGCCGTGCAGGCGGAGCGCAATCTCGGTGATCACGCCGAGCGTGCCTTCCGAGCCGATGAAGAGTCGGGTCAGATCGTAGCCGGTCGCGGATTTTCGCACCCGTCCGCCGGTCCGGATCAGGCGCCCGTCGGCGAGGCCGACCGTCAGGCCGAGGACGTTTTCGCGGATGGTGCCGTAGCGGACGGCGTTAGTCCCGGAGGCGCGGGTTGCGCACATCCCGCCGATTGTGCACTCGCTGCCGGGATCGACCGGGAAGAAGAGGCCCTGGTCGTGGAGATGTGCGTTGAGCTGCTGGCGGGTGACGCCGGCCTCGACGCGGCAATCCATATCGGTTGCGTTGACTTCGAGGATCCGGCGCATGCGCGAGAAATCGAGGCTGATCCCGCCGCGGATCGGGGTCACATGACCCTCCAGCGAGGTGCCGGCGCCGAATGGCACGACCGGCACGCCAGCACCATGGCAGAGGCCAAGCAGGCGCAACACTTCGCCCGAGGTCTCGATGAAGGCGACGGCGTCCGGGAGTACCGGCGGCTGGCTATCCTCGCCGTGCGCATGCTGCTCACGGACACTCCGGTTCGTGCTCAGCCGATCACCGAGGATGGCCTCCGCCTCGGCGATCACCCGATCGACCGGGCGCGGCCCACCGGCATCTTCCGGCATCTCGTGCCTCCGCTGCCAGCATGGGCGCCCGAGGCCGTGATCGCAAGCCCATCGAGGACTCCCCACGGCACCGCCTATCTATGAGGCGTGGGCGGCGAGGCGAAGGGCGGAGGCGATGCGAGCGACAGGTCTCAAGAAGGTGTGGCAGGCACTCACGGGGGAGGCGAGGCCCGGATCGCGGCGCGAAGCGGCGATCATCGCTACTTTGGGTGGTAGCCGGGTGCTGGCCGCGGCCAACGCAGCTCTTGCCGATCTCGCCGGGAACTGGCTACAGGGGCGGCCGTGCTCCGTCGGCGGCAGGTGGGCCAGCGGGAGCGACGCCGGATGCAGATGAAGCCCGAACACCACATTCACTTCTGGTACTTCGTTGCGGCGTTCCTGGCGGTACTGGCGATCGAGCAGATCATCGGCCAGCCGACCCATATCAGGACGGTTCCTTACAACGAGTTCCTGACCTTGGTGCACGAGAAAAAGGTCAAGGATGTCGTGGTCGGCAGCAACACCATCACCGGGCAGTTCACGACCGTCAAGAAGGGGGAGCCCTCGGAGTTTCTGACGCGTCGGGTGGATCCCGCACTTGCGGCGATGCTGGAGAAGTCGGGTGTGACGTTTTCCGGAGAAGCGTCGCCGGGCCTCCTGGCGAACGTGCTGGCGTGGTTCATACCGGTGCTCGGATTCGTGCTGTTGTGGATGCTGCTGATCCGGCCGGGCGCGAGCGGCGGCATAGGCGGCATGGGCGGGCTGTTCACGGTCGGCAAGAGCCGGGCGAAGATCTATACCGAGAAAGACGTCCCGGTACGGTTTTCCGACGTTGCCGGTGTGGATGAGGCCAAGGCGGAGCTCGAGGAAATCGTCGCGTTCCTCAGGGATCCGAAGCGCTACGGGCGGCTCGGCGCGCACATTCCAAAGGGCCTTCTGCTGGTCGGTCCGCCGGGCACGGGCAAGACGCTGCTGGCGCGCGCGGTGGCGGGAGAGGCGGGCGTGCCGTTTCTTTCCATCTCCGGCTCGGAGTTTGTCGAGATGTTCGTGGGCGTCGGCGCGGCGCGCGTGCGCGATCTTTTCAAGCAGGCGCGTGAGCGGGCGCCGTCCATCATCTTTATCGACGAGCTCGATGCGCTGGGCCGCGCCCGTTCAGGCTTCGCGGGACCAGGCGGCGGCCATGACGAGAAGGAGCAGACGCTGAACCAGCTCCTGACCGAGCTCGACGGCTTCGATCCTTCCGTCGGCGTCGTTCTGCTGGCCGCGACCAACCGCCCGGAAGTCCTCGACCCGGCGCTGCTCCGGGCTGGCCGCTTCGACCGGCAGGTACTGGTGGACCGGCCCGAGAAGAAGGGGCGAATCGCAATCCTGAAGCTGCACATCCGCAAAGTCCGGCTGGCCGAAGGGACCTCGATCGAAAATATCGCGGCACTCACTCCGGGCTTCACCGGCGCCGACCTTGCGAACCTGGTCAACGAAGCAGCCTTGCTGGCGACGCGGCACAATGCCGAGGAGGTCACGTTCCGCGATTTCGAAGAGGCCGTGGAGAGGATGATTGCCGGGCTGGAGAAGCCGAATCGTCTCCTCAACCCCCACGAGCGGACGGTGGTTGCACATCATGAAATGGGTCACGCGCTGGTGGCGATGGCGCTGCCGGGGACCGACCCGGTGCAGAAGGTTTCCATCATTCCGCGCGGGATGGGTGCACTTGGCTATACGATGCAGCGGCCGCTCGAGGACCGCTACTTGATGGAGCGCAAGGAGCTTCTCAACAAGATGGCGATGCTGCTGGGCGGGCGGGCCGCGGAGAGTGTGATCTTCGGTGAGATTTCAACCGGAGCGGCAGACGATCTTGCCAAGGTGACCGATGTTGCCCGCAACATGGTGGTACGGTTCGGGATGGATCCGCGGCTCGGGCAGGTGACCTATGAGCCACAGCGGCAAAGCCAGCTTGGCGTGCCGATCGACTTTCAGCCACGTCAATACGGGGAAGAAACGGCGAGCGCGATCGACGATGCGGTGCGCCTGCTGACCGACGGTGCCTATGCGCGGGCGCGCGGCATTCTTGCCGCGAACGAGCGGGTTTTGCGGGAGTCGGCGAGCGCGCTCCTGGAGAAGGAGACATTGAGCGCGGCGGAGATCAGCGCGATCACCGGCCCGCTGCAGACGCCGCCGGCGCTTCCTGCCCCTGAAGAGGCGGCAGCCGCTTTTTGACGCCGTTCACGTTGACGCTGATCGGGCGGCGGCTTAGCGTTCGTCGCGAAGTGGCGGAGAGAAAGTAATGGCGAACCGGGTGAAGCAGCTTTGGCAGGAAGGCAAGGCGGCGGTAAACGGCTGGCTTGCGATTCCTTCCGGCTTCGCCGCAGAAGTGATGTCACAAGCGGGCTGGGACAGCCTGACCGTCGATATCCAGCACGGTGTGCAGGACTACCACAGCATGGTCGCCTGTTTCCATGGGATGCAGGCCCGCCCGGTGACGCCGCTCGTGCGCGTGCCCTGGAATGAGCCGGGCATCATCGGCAAGTGCCTGGATGGCGGAGCGATGGGCGTAATCTGTCCGATGATCAACAACCGGGCTCAGGCCGAGGCTTTCGTCGCGGCCTGCCGTTATCCGCCGGCCGGCACGCGCAGCAACGGGCCGATCCGGGCCGGAATCTACGGTGAAGCCGGTGGCTATGTAAAAACCGCGAATGCCGAAGTGCTCTGCATCCCGATGATCGAAACAGAGGAGGCGCTCGACAATCTGGAGGCGATACTGGACGTGCCGGGAATCAACGGCATCTATGTCGGACCGAGCGATCTCGCCTTTTCGCTCGGCCTCGAGCCGCGGCTGGACCGGGAGGAGCCGCAGATCCTGAAAATCTATGAACGGCTGGTGAAGGAATGCAGCAAGCGCGGCATCGCGCCGGGGGTACACAATCTCACACCCGCCTATGCCGCGCGCATGATCGGCATGGGTTTTCGTTTCGTGACCCTCGCCAATGACAGCGGGCTGCTGCTGCGCGCCGCGCAGGCGGGGGTTGCGGCTGTCCGCCAGGCTGCCGGCGGCAAGGCCTGAAGGCGGAACAGAGTCATGGCACCACCGCCGGTCATTCGCCTCCACCCCGATGACGGGGTGGTGATCGCACGTACAACTCTCCTTCCCGGAGCCCCGGTTGCTGCCGGCGTCGCGGCGGTCGAGCGCATACCGGCCGGCCACAAGGTGGCGGTCAGGGCGCATGCGGCGGGAGAGGCGATCCGCCGCTACGGCCAGGTCATCGGCTTCGCGACCAGAGAGATCGCGCCTGGGCAGCATGTGCACGTGCAGAACTGCGGGATGGGAGAGTTCACCAAGGACTACGCCTATGGCGCGGATGCGCGACCGACCGCGCTGATCGATCCGCCGGCGACATTCGAGGGCATCCGGCGGGCGGACGGGAGGATCGCTACGCGGAACTATATCGGGATCGTAACCAGCGTGAACTGCAGCGCGCACGCCGCCGATCTGATTGCCGATGCCTTCAAGCGGAGCCCGTTCTCCAACGCCGACCCTCTGGCGGAATTTCCGCACGTGGACGGCGTGGTGGCACTGACGCACAAGACCGGCTGCGGGATGAGCATGGGCGAGCCGTTGAAGCTCTTGCGGCGGACGCTTGCGGGCTACGCCCGGCACGTGAATTTCTCGCATGTCGTCGTGCTCGGGCTCGGCTGCGAAGTGAACCAGATCGGTCCGATGATGGAGGAGGAAAAACTTTCCGGGCGACTCCGCTCGATGGATATCCAATCGATCGGCGGCACGCGGAAGACGGTCGAGCACGGGGTGGCATTCGTGCACGAGGTGCTGGCCGAAGCGAATGCGGTGCGACGCGAGAGCGTGCCGGCTTCGGCCCTGACGGTGGCGCTGCAATGCGGAGGTTCAGACGGCTATTCGGGCGTCTCGGCCAATCCGGCGTTAGGCCGGGCAAGCGACCTCGTGGTGCGGAACGGCGGGACGGTGATTCTTTCCGAAACCCCGGAGACATACGGCGCCGAGCACCTGCTGACGCGGCGGGCAATCAGCCGGGAGGTCGGAGAGAAGCTGGTCGGGCTGATGCGCTGGTGGGAGGAATACACGAGGCGCGAAGGGGCCGAGATGAATGCCAATCCCTCGCCCGGGAACAAGGCAGGCGGGCTCACGACCATTCTCGAGAAATCTCTCGGTGCGATGGCCAAGGCGGGGCACACCAACCTGGTTGAGGTGGTACGCTATGCCGAGGCAC
>JBOHMK010000216.1:0-3323 GCA_050730115.1 Acetobacteraceae bacterium | reverse complement strand
CAGCCCTCCGAGGAGGGGTGTAGCTCAATTGGCTAGAGCGCCGGTCTCCAAAACCGGAGGTTGGGGGTTCGAGACCCTCCACCCCTGCCAGCGGCCGGTGGGGCGATGGCTTGCGCCCAGACGGGCGAGCCCTGAGGCCGGGCAACAGCCCGGCCAGAAAAGGAGAGGTAGGGTGGCGGTGGATCCGGCCCGGTTCATTCGGGAGGTGCGGAGCGAGGTCTCGAAGGTGACATGGCCATCGCGCAAGGAGACGGCCGTCTCAACAGCGCTGGTGATGGCGCTCGCGGCGGCAATCGCCATCTTCTTCCTGATCGTGGACCAGATCGTCGGCTACGGGATACACGTCTTGTTCGGATTGGGAATCTAGACGCGACGGACGGCGCCAGCCCGACAGGCTTCGAGGAACAGCAGCAAATGGCCAAGCGTTGGTATGTGGTCCACGTCTATTCCGGGTTCGAGAGGAAGATCGCAGAGGCGATCAAGGAGCAGGCGGCACAGAAGGGGCTCGGCGACCAGTTCGAGGAGGTGCTCGTGCCCTCCGAGGAGGTGGTGGAGATGCGGCGCGGCCAGAAAGTCAACGCCGCGCGCAAGTTCTTTCCCGGCTACGTGCTGGTGAAGATGGATCTCACCGACGATGCCTGGCATCTCGTCAAGAACACGCCGAAGGTGACGGGCTTCCTCGGTACCCGCACCAAGCCGAGCCCGATCACCGAAGCCGAGGCCGAACGCATCCTCAAACAGACGAAAGAAGGCGTGGAGCGGCCACGGCCTGCCGTGCTGTTCGAGGTGGGCGAACAGGTCAGGGTCGCGGACGGGCCCTTCACCAGCTTCAACGGCACGGTCGAGGATGTCGACGAAGAGAAGGGCAGGCTCAAGGTCAGCGTCTCGATCTTTGGCCGCGCCACCCCGGTCGAACTCGAATACGGCCAGGTCGAGAAGCTTTAGCCTCTTCCGCTTCCCACCCGACACCCGAGCCGAAAGCGACCAGGAGCTGGCACTCCCGACCACCGACATGGCCCCCTCGCGTCACGCCACTCCCGGATCAAGAAAGCGTGCCTCGCCGGCGCCGGTGTGACCGAGGTCACACCGCCCGCTACCGTTGCGCAATACTTATAGGAACGTCGGCGCATCGGTTGCCGGCCGCTCTATCAATGCGAGGTCCGCCATGTTCCACGGATACGGTGTCATCGCAGCCGCTGCCACATTGCTCATCGCTGGCGTCAGCAACGCCCAGACATTGGCGCCCGCCCAGAGCCAGAGCATCGCGCTCGGCCCGGTGAGCGGCGGGGTCTATTATACAGCCGCTCCTGCAGGCGATCGCGCAGTCATCACACTGCAATGCAGCACGCCCCCGTGCATCGTGCGCGTGATCGCCACGCTGACGCCCGGGCAGTCGGTCACGCTCTCGACCCCCCGCGGCGTTGGCGAGCCGCCAATCACCGCGCAAATCGAGCGGCGCGGCGACCAACTCCTGTTTGCAAACCGTGACCAGAGATTGGCAACGAAAGCTCCGCTTTGGGCCGCGGCTCCCTGAATCGACTCCGCCCGCCTGCCAGCCGCGGCCACCTTCACGGCATCGCCGCCAGCGCCTTCTCGAAGGAAAGTTCCTCGGCCAGGCTATCGCCGTCGCGGAAGATGGTCGCAACCGCCCGCTTCCGGCCCTGGCTGAAGTAGCTGACGCGGCAGTCGCGCTCGCGCGGGGAGCCATCGAGCGCTACCCGATCGAAATCCGCTGCGTGGCCGACATAGGCGAGCGAGACATCGTATTGCTGGGTCCAGAAGAACGGCACGATGTCGCAACGCTCGCGCCTGCCAAGCATGTTGCGGGCCACGATCTTGCCCTGCCGCTCGGCCACCACCCAGTGCTCGATCCGGAGCCGCTCTCCGCTCAGCCGGTCCGGCCAGCAAGCGATATCGCCGGCCGCAAAAATCCCGGGCGCACTCGTTTCCAGGAATGCATCCACCAGAACACCATTGCCAACCGAGAGTCCAGCCGCGGTCGCGAGCGACGTTTCCGGGATGACACCAACTCCGCAGACGACGAGATCGGCCGGCAGGCGCTCCTGGTTCGCAAGCATGACCTCGCGATCAGTTATTGAGGCAACACCGGTGCCGAGATGGAACGTAACGCCGTGCTCCTCGTGCAGCTCTTGAAGGAACTTGCCGAGATCGGCGCCGAGCACGCGCTCCATCGGCACGCGTTCGGGCGCGACCACGCTGACGACAGCACCGCGCGTCGAAAGCGCCGCCGCCGCCTCGAGGCCGATGAAACTCGCCCCGATCACCACCACATGACGGTGTTCGCCGGCGCCGGCGATGATCCGGCGGCAATCCGCGAGCGAGCGCAGCGTCAGCACGTGCGGCAGCTTGGCACCAGGCACCTCGAGCCGGCGTGCCTGAGCCCCGGTTGCCAGCAGGATGGCATCGAAAGCATGACGGCTCCCGTCCGCCAGCCTGAGTGCGCGGCCTCGCGCATCGAGGCCGGCGACGGGCTTGCCGAGCGCAATCGTGATCTTGTGCTCGCGATAGAATTCGGCTGACCGCAGAGTGACCCATTCTTCGGGCGCGCTGCCGGCAAGAAAATCCTTGGAAAGATTGGGCCGGTCGCACGGCAGATCGGCATCCGCGCTGAAGAGATCGATTTCGCCGCCATAGCCCTCCGCACGCAGCGCCTCCGCTGCCGCATTGCCGGCGGCACCGCCGCCCACGATCGCGACCCGCTTGAGCGACGGCGTCGCGCGGCGCTCCGGCGCTCGCCGCGGCAGCTTCTCGCGGACGAAGATGCGACCTTCTTTCTGCTCGACCCGGTAGCAGGCCACCGGATCGAGCGCCGGCGGACGCAGGGGATCGCCGGTGCGCAGGCTGAAGCAGGCGTGATGCCACGGGCAGCGAACCGTATCGCCGACCTTCAGGCCTTCGGCCAGCGGGCCTTGATAGTGCGTGCAGACCGCACCGATCGCGAATACCTCGTCGCCGTGGCGCGCGAGCAGCACGGCCTCGCCGCCGAACTGGCCAGCGAGGAGCCCGTTGTCCGGGAGATCGGAAACCGCCACTCCTTGCGCGAGATCGGGACCGTGATCGCCCTCTGTTGCTTCCGCCATGGCATGCTCCCGTGCCGATCCTGTGGAAACGGTCAGGATAGCGCCCGCCCGCCGAACTGTGCCAGCCGAGGGCACCTGCACAGGCGGGCCAGCGCTTGCCGCCGCTGCCGGCCAGGACTAGCGTTCCGACCTTGAAGCTCGTGGCCATCGGTTGATGCCTGAATCCGAACGCTAGCTTTTTGTCTCCAGTGGCCTGCTGATCCCCTCGGTCCGCGGCGAATG
>JBOHMK010000215.1:0-1831 GCA_050730115.1 Acetobacteraceae bacterium | reverse complement strand
GTCGGGGTCTGCAATCGCTGGGAGCCGAATACCGGATCGGGAGGGAGCGCAAGTTCCTTAGTGGCAACCTACAACATTCATGGCCTCGCCCTTCCGCCGGCCGCGCCGCGGACTGCCAGGAGCGGGCCGGAAACTCGATGGCGCCCCTCGACGAACAAGGGTTTGGCCGCAACAGGTTGATAAAAGGGGAGAGTCCATTCCGTACATGTGCGACTCCCATAGCCACGAGGGGGAGGGAGGGAGGAATTTCGTCGCGGACAGTGTATCACGCACGTCTGATCCGGGGTACTAGCGACGGCAACCGGCGCCGGCGGGACCACGTTCACGGTGTGATGTGCGCCTGCTCTCGAGGCCTCAGTGTGCAGCGAGCAGGCGTGCCGCTGCCGGTGCGAAATAGGTCAAAATCCCGTCCGCTCCTGCCCGCTTGAAGCCGAGCAGAACTTCCAGCATGACGCGTTCCTGCTCCAGCCAGCCATTTTTCACTGCCGCCATGATCATCGCGTACTCGCCCGAGACCTGATAGACGAAGGTCGGTGCTCCGAAGCGATCCTTCACGCGCCTGAGGATGTCGAGATACGGCATCCCGGGCTTCACCATGACCATGTCCGCGCCTTCGAGCAGATCGAGCTCGACCTCGCGCAGCGCCTCGTCGGAATTGGCGGGATCCATCTGATATGTCTTCTTGTCGCCCTTGAGTGCGCCGCTCGAGCCGACGGCGTCGCGAAACGGTCCGTAGAAGGCAGATGCATATTTGGCGGCGTAGCTCATGACGCGGGTGTGGATGAGCCCGGCGTCATCGAGCGCCGTGCGAATCGCACCGACGCGGCCGTCCATCATGTCGGAGGGTGCGATCACGTCGATGCCGGCGGTGGCCTGCACGACCGCCTGACGTTGCAGAATCTCCAATGTCTCGTCGTTGGCGACGTAGCCGTCCCGGATCACGCCGTCATGACCATGATCGGTGTACGGATCGAGCGCGACGTCACCGACGAGACCGAGTTCGGGGAACTCCCGCTTGAGCAGCCGTGCCGCGCGGCAGATCAGGTTTTCCGGGTTGACCGCTTCGGTCGCTTCGCTGTCCTTCCTTTCTGCCGGCGTGGCCGGGAACAATGCCACGGCCGGAATGCCGAGCCGGGCGCCTGGCTCGAGATGTGCCGCCAGCCGGTCGAGGCTCACCCGCTCGACCCCCGGCATCGACGGCACCGCAACCGAGAGATTGCTGCCCTCGCAGACGAAGACCGGCCAGATCAGGTCGTCGATGGCAAGCCGGTGCTCGGCAACCAGGCGGCGGGTCCAGGCCTCGCGGCGGTTGCGCCGCATGCGAACGGCGGGAAAGCGGCCGACGGTCATGCGGAGATCTCCTTGGTTCCCATCGCCGCCGCTGGATAGGCCGGCAGTGCGGCGGCGGAAAGCCCTGTTCGTGGGCGCTCGGGTGCCTCGCCTGCCGCCCGCCGGCGGGCCGGTTTTCCACCGCCCGGCCCGCGTGTTAGAGCCGGCCGCATGCGTTGCCCGTTTTGTGGCCAGGACGACACGGCCGTCAAAGACAGCCGCCCGACGGAGGATGGCGCCGCGATCCGCCGCCGCCGCGCCTGCACGGCCTGCGGCCAGCGCTTCACGACCATCGAGCGGGTACAGCTTCGCGAATTGATCGTCATCAAGTCGGACGGAAGGCGGGTGCCGTTCGAGCGCGACAAGCTCGCCCGCTCGATCCGGATCGCGCTCCGCAAGCGCCCGGTGGAGGAGGAGCGGGTCGAGCGCATCGTGAGCGGCATCGTCCGCAAGCTCGAGGCGAGCGGCGAGACCGACATCACCTCGAAGCAGATCGGCGAAC
>JBOHMK010000214.1:0-4264 GCA_050730115.1 Acetobacteraceae bacterium | reverse complement strand
CGAGTTCGCGGCTGTTCCTCAGCACCTCGTCGTCATCGGCGCCGGTTATATCGGGCTCGAGCTCGGCAGCGTCTGGCGTCGCCTCGGCGCCGAGGTCACGGTGATCGAGTTTCTCGACCGGGTTCTGCCTGGGATGGACGGCGAAGTCGCGAAGCAGTTCGAGCGCATCCTGGTGCGGCAGGGTCTCAAGTTCCGGCTCGGAACCAAGGTGACCGACGCGGATGCAACGGGAAACGCGATCACGCTGCGGCTGCAACCTGCAGCCGGTGGTGAGAGCACTGAACTCACGGCCGATGCCGTTCTGGTGGCGGTCGGGCGCCGCGCGGTGACGGACCATCTCGGCCTCGCCGAGCTGGCCGTCAAGCTCGACGAACGCGGACGGATCGTGACCGACGAACGCTTCGCAACTTCGGTTCCGGGCATTCATGCGATCGGCGATGCCATCGCCGGGTCGATGCTGGCGCACAAGGCCATGGACGAAGGCACGGCGGTTGCCGAGATTCTCGCCGGCCGGGTCGCGCATGTGAACTATCATGCCATCCCGGGGGTCGTGTACACATGGCCGGAGGTGGCCGCGGTCGGCAAGACCGAAGAAGAGCTGAAGGCCGCCGGCGTTCCCTACAATGTCGGCAAGTTTCCCTTCACTGCGACACCGCGCGCCCGCGCGATGGGCGAGACGGACGGCTTCGTGAAGATCCTCGCCGAGAAGTCGACCGACGCAGTGCTGGGTGCGCATATCCTTGGGCCGGATGCCGGCACGCTGATTGCCGAACTTGCCATGGCGATTGCGTTCGGGGCGTCCACCGAGGACATCGCCGAGATCTCGCACGCCCACCCGACACTGAGCGAAGCGGTAAAGGAAGCCGCGCTCGCCGCCGATGGCCGCGCCATTCACCTTTAACGCCATCACGCCGCCGCTCGCCTTGACGATGGGCGAGCCGGCGGGAATCGGCGGTGAGATCACGCTTGCCGCGTGGCACGCACTGCGGGCGGACGGCCCGGCATTCTTCGTGCTCGACGACCCGGCTCGACTGCTTGCGATTGCCCAATCTATTGGATTGCCGACGCCGCTCGCTCGCCTGAGCGGGACCGAAGAAGCGGCGGGCCGCTTCGCCGATGCTTTGCCGGTGCTGCCGCTCGCGCTTCCGCAACCGGTTGTGCCTGGGCGGCCGGATCCGCGCAATGCACCGGCGGTCATCGACGCGATCGAACGGGCGGTTGCGCTGGTGCAAAACGGAGATGCGTCCGCGATCGTGACCAATCCGATCAGCAAATCGGCCCTCTACGGTGCCGGATTTTCCTATCCCGGTCATACCGAATTCCTGGCCGCGCTCGCCGGGGCGGGAGAGCCGGTGATGATGCTCGCGGCGCCTGCGCTTCGTTGCGTACCGGTCACGGTGCACGTGGCGTTGAAAGATGCCATCAAGATGCTGACGCCGGAACTGATCGTGCGCACGGGGCGGATCGTCGCCGCCGGTCTCGCCGGAGATTTCGGCATTGCGGCACCGCGGCTGGCCGTCTCCGGTCTCAACCCGCATGCCGGCGAGGGGGGAGCGCTCGGGACGGAAGACAGGGACATAGTTGCGCCGGCGATCGGGAGATTGGCCGCGGAAGGAATTGCCATTAAGGGTCCGTTACCGGCGGATACGATGTTCACGCCGGCCATGCGCGCGAGTTACGACGCGGCGCTTTGTATGTACCATGACCAGGCGCTGATCCCGCTGAAGACGCTCGACATGGCGCACGGGGTGAACGTGACGCTGGGATTGCCGATCGTGCGCACCTCGCCCGATCATGGCACCGCGTTTGATATTGCCGGCCAGGGACGCGCGGACCCGGGAAGTCTGATCGCAGCACTGAGGATGGCCGCCGGGATTGTGAGAGCGCGATTGCGAGCAAACGGGGGCGCGAGCGAACGGGGGCCGAGGCGATGAGTCCGATCAGGCTTGGCGTCAATCTTGATCATGTCGCGACGCTTCGCAATGCGCGCGGCGGCGTGCATCCGGATCCGCTGCTGGCTGCGCGGGCGGTGCTCGCGGCCGGGGCTGACGGCATCACGATCCACCTGCGCGAGGACCGGCGCCATATCCGGGATGCGGATCTCGAGCGGATGCGGGCCGCGCTCGACGCACCGCTCAACCTCGAGATGGCGGCGACCGAGGAAATGGTGGGCATCGCGTGGGCGGCACTGCCGCATGCCTGCTGTCTGGTGCCGGAAAAACGCCAGGAGCTGACAACGGAAGGCGGGCTCGATGCCGCGGGGCAGGAGGATGCTCTGAGAGCGCCGATCCGCAGGCTCGGTGACGCCGGAATCGAGGTCGCGCTCTTCATCGACCCTGATCTCGGGCAGGTGGCAGCGGCGGCGCGCCTTGGCGCGGCAGCGGTCGAGCTGCACACCGGGCGTTATGCCAACGAACGGGAGAGAGATTCCCGCGCCGAGCGTGGTTGGCGGCGCGAGCTCGAGCGCCTGCAAACGGCGGCCCGGCAGGCAGCCGCGCTTGGCCTCGCCTGCCATGCTGGGCACGGCCTGACCTTCGAGAACGTCGGGCCGGTGGCCGCAATCCCGGAAGTGAGCGAGCTCAATATCGGCCACTTCCTGATCGGTCAGGCGATCTTCGATGGGCTTGCCGCGGCGGTTGCGCGGATGAAGGAGCTGATGGGCGGGGCGCGAGCGTTCGTTGCGCTTCTCGAGTAAGGCCCCGCCCCCCAGGTTCATGATCGTCTTTCAGCCAGCGGGATCGGGAGGCGAGGCTGCCTGCCCGGCCGCGGCGAGATCGGCCGGGTGTTCGAGGTGCGGCTTTTCGGTCACCGTGACGCCACGCGCCTCAAGCTGCTCCCGCAGCTCCGGGGGGACGGGGCTCAGGACCGTGAGCTCCTGGAGATGCGGGAGCGGAAGAAGTTCAGCGAGAAGGGTGTGGTCCAGCGTGGAAAGCGTGAGAGTTCGCAGGTTCGCGAGGCCGCGAAGCGGACGGAGGCTGGTGATGCCGGTCTCGGCGATATTCAGGTCCGCCATGAGCTCGAGATTGGCAATCGGGCCGAGGTCAGTGACGTGGGTTCCGCTGATGTCGAGGCGTCGCAGCTGTTTCATGTGCGCAATCGGGCCGAGGTCAGTGACACTGGTTTCGCTTATGTCGAGTGTGTCCAGATGTTTCATGTGCGCAAGCGGAACGAGGTCGCTCACGCTGCTCGTTGAAACGACCAGGTGCTGCAAGTTTGCGAGATTGCGGAGTGGTGCGAGGCCAGAGAGCTTGGCGCTCCGCGCCATCAGGATGGTTAGCCGCGCGTTCGGCGGGAAGTCTGGCAGCCTGGTGAGCCAGTCGCCCCACAGGTCCAGGTACTGCAGGTTGGGCAGGTCGGCGATCGGGCCTGGATCCTCAATATTGCAGTCAAGCACAGCCAAGTATGTAAGTCTGGCGAATCCGGGCAGCCACTCGACGGTTGTGACATTACTGCCGAGAATGGACAGGATACGAAGCGAATTCAGGCGGGCGAGGGCAGCCCAATCAGTCAGAGTTGATTCCGCGATGGTGAGGTCATCGAGGCGGCCCAGGCGCGTGAGCGAAGGGACCGCCTCGTCCGTAAGCTTCCACAGGTGCAGTGCGGTGAGCGTCGGACAAGTGCTCAGCAACGCCAAATGTTTCGCCTCCGGCGCGTAAAGCTCGAGGCTTTGCAATGATGGCAGCGCGGTGACGGGCGAGAGATCCGAGATCCTGGCCCGCGGCAGTGTCAGCCACCTCAGGTTCTTCAGCGTCCGGATGGGGCCGAGGTCGCGAATCGCCGTGCAACCGGAGAGGTCGAGGCGTTCAAGACCGGTCATACCGTTCAGGGGTTCCAGGTCCGTGATCTGGCGCGCGACGGCATGCTGAAAGCCGCCGCTTGTGGTGAGATGCTCGCGTACAAATTCAAGCAGCAGCGGGTTCACTGCCTGACAGAGCTCAGTGACGGCCAGAGCGCGACGCTCGCCATAATATTCCGTGAGCACCTGCCTCGCTTGTGGGGTCCCTATCAGACGCAGCGCCCTGACCGATGCAGCGGCGCACTCTTGGGGCATCGTCCGGTAGCGCAAGAGCGAGACGACAGTGTTGCCACCTCCGGCAAGGGCTTCCGCGTCTTCCATGGTTTTCGGTGGTACGAGTCCGGACTCGGCCTCATGCACCCGGGCGACGGTCGCAGGATCGACGTTGAGGGCCGCGTGGCGGCAATCGAGTGCGGCGACCCGCAGTCTCCGCGCGAGAGCGGGGCCCGCCTGGTCGGCTTCCGCCAG
>JBOHMK010000213.1:0-3122 GCA_050730115.1 Acetobacteraceae bacterium | reverse complement strand
AGGGATTCCAAAGGCGTGCCTTTGGCCGTGTGCGGGGCAGAGCCCCGTGTATATTCCTGGCCGAACCCGCGAGTGGTTGACATCAGGGCGAGCGAGGTCGCGGCAGGGCCGTGATCCTGCCCGGTTTCCGCCATCGAGCGATGTATTTTCCGAGGACCCCGCCGCGGATCGCCAGATGTGCCAGCGTTCGGTCACGGATCGTGCCTTGCCGGTAACCGGGTCTCCTGCCGCCCCCCGCGCCGAGGACCGGGACGAGGACACGGGACGCCGATCTTTCGCCCAGGTGATGAGCCCTTTCGCCCTCGGCATGATCGTGATGCTGGCAATTGCGCTTGCGGCCCGTCTTTATCAACTCGGAGCGAAGCCTTACTGGCTCGATGAAGTCTTCACCGCTCTCCGTTCCTCACTCGCGCTCCCGGATCTGCTCGCCGATTCGCTGCAAAACCGGCATATTCCGACCTTCTTCCTGATCGAGCACGCCGTGATCGGCCTCGGCCTCGGCAGTGGTCCAGCCATGCTGCGCCTCATTCCGGCGATCGCCGGCGCAGTCAGCGCATCGCTCGCCTTCTGCATTGCCTGGACGCTCGGCGGCCGGGCCGCGGCCTGGCTCGCGGGGCTGCTGCTCGCGCTCGCTCCGATGCAGGTCGCCTTCGGCCAGGAGGCACGTTCCTACACCCTGATGATCGCGCTGATCCTGCTGGCCCTGCTCGGGTTGGTGATCCTCGCCGGAAAGCCCGACGCCAGCGCGTGCCCGTTGCATCTGCCGGGTGCGCCACGTCGTGCCTGGGCGGCCTACGGTTTCGGGACGCTGGGCGCTCTCCTGGTGCTGGGCGATGCGCTTCCCTGGCTGCTCGCCGCCAGCCTCGCGATGGCCGCGGCGATCCTGCCGCGCACCAATTCCCGACGCGGGTTGCTGCGCAACTGGCTTCTGGTACACGGCCTGATCCTGCTCGCAGCTGCTCCGGCCTACGCCACATTGCTGACGGCTGTGCATCATCAAGTATTGCAGAGCTTCTTGTGGATCCCTCCGCTCTCGCTCGGCACCGCCTGGATGGACGCAGCGAGTGTCTATGGGCTGCGCGGCGCAACGATGGTCACCATGCAGCTTTTGCCGACGCCTTTTGGCGGGCTCGCGTTACTGGCCGGCATCCTCGCCATTCTTGGCGCGTGGCGCCTTAAGGATCGGCCGGCGCCCCTGATCGTCCTCGCGTTCGCGTGGCTCAGCCTGCCGGCAACGCTCGCGCTGGCCTCGTTGATTCACCCGGTCCTGCTGCCGCGCTATCTGCTGTGGAGCGCGGGCCCGTTCTGCATCCTGGCGGGTTTCGGCATCGAGGCCTTCCCGCGGCGATTCGGGAGGGTCGGCGTGCTCGCACTCGCGGCTCTCCTGGTAGCGAACCTGTATTCATATTACGAAGCAGAAACCAAGCCGCGCTGGGACAGTGCGGCCGGGCTTCTCGCCGAGCGATTCGAACCGGGCGATCTCCTGCTGGTCAGCGACGGGTCGGCAGGGGTGATGCTTGACTTTTACCGCCATGGCACCGATTCGCGCGGGCCCGCATGGCCGATCAGTCAGGAGCCTTCGCGGGCGGCCGCTGCGCTGGCCGGCGGGCATCGCGTGTTCGCAGTCTATGGGCCGGCGGGGCAGGGGGTGCAGCCGGACCGCGCCAAATTCTTTGCGGTCGCCGCAAGACTCGGCCGCGCTGGTCCGCCGCTCCGGGCAGGTTCGGAAATCACCATCCGCGCGATCAATCCTGATCAACCGGGCCCGGCGGTTGCCGGTCCTCCCCATTCGCCGCGTGGGTGACGCCTGCGCAACCGGCTCAGCGGGTCTTGCCGCGTGCTGCGACACGCCAGGTATCGACCACGCGCCCATCGCGGCAGACCACGATTTCGTCGTGCAGATTGCTCACCACGCAGACGTGATTCGGCACGATCCTCAGAACCTCGCCGATTTCGGGCTTCTTCCGGGAGCCAGAAAGATCGATCATGCCATGCTCCTCGTTCAATCGCTCGATGACCGCATCCGGATAATCCAGGATCAGCCCATAGCCGGGCCCCACCGACGGCGCCACCATGTCACTCGTCAGGCTCTTCGTTCCCGCATCGATCACGGCTCGGTCCGCGGTCGGCCGGCTGACGACGGTCGCATGCAAATGTAAAGCGCACTCATCGAGACTGGCGGCACCGGCCGCCACCGTTGCACGATCATGATAGATGTAGGTGCCGACGCGCACCTCGGTGAGGCCGTGAATTTCGTGCGCATGCCAGGCATTCGGTGTACCGCCGCCGGAGACCACTCTGATCGCGATCTCGCTGCCGGCGAATACGCGTTTTGCTTCACAGACGAACCCGGCAGTCGCCGGGGTGCTTGGATAGGTCATCAGGCCATCGAACCTGAGCCCCTCCGCTTCGCGGACGGCGCGGGCGAGTGCCAATGCCTCACTCACGGCAGTGACGCCGGTACGCCTGGCACCGCTGTCGAACTCGACCAGCACGCCGATCGGCATGCCCGCCGCCTGCGCCGCTTTGGCCGCGGTCTCGAGCGCGATCGGATTGTCAACCGCTACCGTGAATTTCGCCCGCCGCGCCAAGGCCGCCAGATGCAGCGCCTTGGCCGGACCGATGAGGGGGTAGGAGAGCAGGATGTCCTCAAGCCCCGCATCGACCATCACCTCGGCTTCACCGAGCTTCTGGCAGGTGATCCCAGAGGCGCCGAGTTCGATCTGGCGGCGCGCAAGATGGGGCATCTTGTGGGTCAGCAATTCTCATTTTGTCCAAGCGTGGCGGATTCGGATGCCCGATAGGGGGATCGGGGTTGGGTCGCTGCCTGGGTTGGCGTGCCAGGGTGAGTCTGGATTGCAACAGTCGCGGATAAATCGGCGGCGATAGGCAGATGGCGGCTTCCGGCGCGGCGGCTTTGTCGATTCGCTGGGGTGGTGAGCACTACGGATCGCCTGCTCGCCGCCGTTCGGCGCTGTTGCCTGTCGATCCCCGAGCAGCGGCAGGGGCAGAACACCACCTACGCCATGGCCGACTTCGGCATGGCCGCGTTCTCCGCGTTCTTCATGCAGAGCCCGTCCTTCCTGGCGCATCAGCGGCATCTGGCGGCGGGCCACGGGCGA
>JBOHMK010000212.1:0-5776 GCA_050730115.1 Acetobacteraceae bacterium | reverse complement strand
GAGGTCGCTCTGGCGACCGATCGGCACAAGGAAGCCGGTGTGCCTTTTGGCGTCTGGTGATCCGTTCAGGCGAGCGGCCGGTGCGCGGTCTCACGGAACGAAAGAATGACGAGGAAACTCACCACTGCAGCGGCCATCACGTAATAGGTCGGCGCCATCGGCGAGCCGGTGAGGCGGATCAGCCAGGTGGCGATGAAGGGAGCGAAGCCGCCGAAAATGGCGACCGCCAGCGCATACGCCGGCGTCATCCAGGTGGAGCGCGAGCGGGTCGGGAACAGCTCGGCGATCGCCGCCGGGCCGGGGCCCGAGAAGAATGCGATCGCCGCTCCGAAGATCATCTGCAGGATGACGACCACCGCCAGGCCCGGATTCCCGAGGATGACGCGGAAGAACGGGATCGGCAGGATGATGAACGCAGCGCACGAGATCAGCAGCAGCTTCTTCCGCCCGACCCGGTCGGAAAGCGCTCCGAGGGGAGGAATCAGCACCATCAGAACGATCAGTCCGATCGTGTTCGACCACAGCGCGTCTGCCGCCGTGAGATGCCCGTGCAGGCGCATGAAGGTCGGCATGTAGGAAAGCAGGATGTAGAAGGCGACCGTCCAGTGGATGGTGAACCCGAATGCCTTGAGGCCGAGCACGAAGTCGCTCTCGCGGCCCGCCGCCGCCACCTTCGTACTCTGTTCCGAATAGGCACGATAGACGGGGGTCTCCTCCACTTGCCGGCGGAGATAGAGCCCAACCGCTGCGATCACGATGCCGCCCAGGAAAGGCAGCCGCCATCCCCAGCCCGCGACCGCGGCCGGTGCCAGAGTGGAGTAGATGATCCCGCCCACCGCCGAGCTCAACACCAGGCTCGCCGCGATTGAGCATTGCTGCCAGCTTCCGTACCAGCCGCGCCGACGCTCGGGGGCCCATTCCACCATGAAGGCGGTCGATCCGCCCCATTCGCCGCCGGCAGAGAATCCCTGCAGGAGCCGCGCCAGAACCAGGAGCACGGGCGCTGCGATGCCGACGCTCGCATAAGTCGGCAGAATGCCAATCACGACCGTGCCGATCGCCATCAAGGTGATCGTCAGCGTCAGCGCAAGCTTTCGTCCATGCGTATCGCCGAGCCGGCCGAGCACGATACCGCCCACGGGACGGGCGAGAAACCCGACGCCAAACACCGCAAAGCTTGCGAGTAGCGCGACCGATCCGCCCGTGTGCGGGAAGAAGTTGCGCCCGATATCGACGGCGAAGAAGACATAAACCCCGAAATCGTACCATTCGAGCACGTTGCCGATGGCCGCCGCGGCGACGGCCTTGTGTGTCTCGTGCAGCTCAGGATCCGCCATCGCTTCGATTTCCTTCCCTATCCTCGGTCGCCCCGAGTCGGTTGCGCAATGGTAAGGTACGCTCGGAGGTAGTCGCAAGGCCGCTCCCCGTTACCTCCGGGGCGGCATCTGGCAATCTCCGGCCCGATGGAGTACCGGGAGAGCCGGTGCCAGGCGTCGCTCGGAGCGTCGCCGGCTTTTCATCACCGGTCGCCAATCCTCGGAGGCAGCATGGACAAGATCAACCCAGTCTTTACCGCAACGGCAACCGAAACCGGCGGCCGCAACGGGCATACCGAGACCTCCGACGGCGCGGTGAAAGCCGAGCTTTCGGTCCCGAAAGCGATGGGCGGGCCAGGCAAACCGGGCACCGCGACGCCGGAGCATCTGTTTGCGGCCGGCTACGCGGCCTGCTTCGGCGGTGCGGTCGATTTCGTTGGCAAGCAGCAGAAGAAGGATGCGAGCAAGGCACGTGTTACGACCGAGGTCTCGATCGGTCCGCGCGAGGGCGGCGGCTTCGGCCTCTCGGTCAAGATGCGGGTCGAGGACAAGAGCCTGAAGCAGGCGGAGTTGGCGGCGCTCGTCAAGGAGGCACACGAGAAGATCTGCCCCTATTCGCACGCGACCCGCAACAATGTCGACGTCGCGTTCGAGGTCGTTGGCGCGTAAAGCGCCGCGCACTCCTCCTGACAGCATGTCTCTTGAAGTTCGGGGGCCTGGGGCCTCAGGCCCCCCGAGGTCCCATTGGGGGTCAAGGGCGGAGCCCTTGCCCTGCACGGTCTTCAGGGCTCGGCACGGCGCAGGGCAAAAAACTCCTTCAGCAGCACCGCACAATCTCTCTCCAGCACTCCTCCGACGACCTCCGGGCGATGGTGCGTGGCAGGTGAAGCGAAGATCCTGGGGCCGTGCTCGACCCCGCCGGTTTTCGGGTCGTAGGCGCCAAAGATCAGGCGCCGGATCCGATAGAGGCTGGTCGCCGCTGCGCACATCGGACACGGCTCCAGCGTGACGAAGAGATCGCAACCTTGAAGGCGCGGCGCCGCGAGCTTCCGGGCTGCGGCGCCGAGCGCCAGCAGTTCGGCGTGCGCAGCCGCGTTTTTCTCCTCCACCCGGTTGCCGGCGCGCGCGAGCAAGGTGCCGTCGGGACCAAGCACGACCGCGCCAACCGGAACCTCGCCGCGACGCTGCGCTGCGCGGGCTTCCTCGAGTGCGATCTCCATCGCCGACATCGGTCTTTGATGCCCGCGAGCAGCCATGCTGTCCAGCAGCGGTCCCGGACGATAGCCGGTGAGACGGCACGTCAATCGCGACCGGCTCGTGCATCCGGCGAACTCGCCAACCATCTTGCAGTCGGCTATGCCTTGCGGTCACTGCCCGGAAGCTCTGGCTTCCGCAACTGCTCGGGAACGGAACCGCACGCTATGCGACCAGCGCGACCGCTGATCGGCCTCACGCTCGACGCCGAAGGGCCGGGCGGCTATTCGCCCTATCCCTGGTATGCGATCCGTTGCAACTACACGGCCGCGATCGTCGGCGCTGGCGGGCTGCCGATGGCGCTCGCCCACGATGCCTGCCTTGCCGAGGATTATCTCGATCGAATCTCCGCTCTGGTCGTGACTGGCGGCGGCTTCGATGTCGATCCGGCACTCTACGGTGGGGGTAGCCGTCACCCGAGCGTGGTGCTCAAGGAAAGCCGGACGGCTGCCGAGATCGCTCTCGTTCGCGGCGCTCTGGCCCGCGGGCTGCCCGTGCTCGGCATCTGCGGCGGCGAGCAACTGCTGGCGGTGGCGCTCGGCGGCACGCTGATCCAGCACATCCCCGAGAGCGTTCCGGATGCGCTCGCACACGAGCAGCCGAATCCGCGCCACTTGCCGGGCCATGCCGTCACGTTGGTCAAAGGCACGACCCTCGCACGAATCGTCGGTGCGGAACGGATGATGGTGAACTCATCCCATCACCAGGCGGTCGCCGAGCCGGGTCAGGCGGTCGTGAACGCTCGTGCGGAAGATGGCATAATCGAAGGAATCGAGGGGAAGCGGACAAAATTCTGTATCGGGGTCCAGTGGCATCCCGAGTTCCTGATCGGTTCCGGCGATCGCCTTCTGTTCGACGCCCTGATCGCCGCCTCCCGCCGGTGAGCGAAGTGCGCGCGAGCGGAGCGGAGCGCGGGATCCGCATCGCCCGCTTTCTCGCCGCCGCCGGGATTGCCAGTCGCCGTGACGCCGAGCTGATGATCGCCGCCGGGCGCGTTCGCCTCAACGGCGAAGTCGTTCAGCATCCGGCTACTTTCGTCGGCCCGACTGATCTCGTGCAGGCGGACGGCAAGACCGTCGATCCGCCGTCACGGACGCGGCTATGGCGCTATCACAAGCCCCCGGGCTTACTGACCACCCACCGCGACCCCAAGGGCCGCCCGACCGTCTTTGCGAGCCTGCCACCCGATCTCCCGCGTGTGATCAGCGTCGGGCGGCTGGATTTCGCGAGCGAAGGATTGCTGCTGTTGACCAACGACGGTGCGCTCGCCCGGCGCCTCGAGCTGCCATCGACGGGATGGAAGCGCCGCTACCGTGCGCGCGTGCACGGCGCGGTGGATCGTAATGCGCTGGCCGCACTGAGCCAGGGGGTCACCATCGCCGGGATCACCTACGGGCCGATCACGGCCGGCATTGATGCGCGCAGGGGGACCAATAGCTGGCTCGCGCTCAGCCTTTGCGAAGGCAAGAACCGTGAGGTACGCCGGGTACTCGGCGATCTCGGTCTCACCGTCAGCCGTCTGATCCGGATCGCATACGGGCCCTTTCAGCTCGGCCGGTTACCGCGTGGTCACGTTCAGGAAGTCCCGGCTAAGGTGATTCGCGAGCAGCTAGGCCGGATATGAGGATCATCGGTGGCGCGCTCAGGGGCCGGCGCCTCGCCGCGCCTCCGGGCAGTGCCACCCGCCCGACTGCCGATCGCGTGCGTCAGGCGCTGTTCGATAGCCTGCTTCATGCACCTTGGGCCGGGCCGGAGGCGATCATCGGTGCGCACGTGCTTGACGCGTTTGCCGGCACTGGCGCGCTCGGCCTGGAAGCGCTGTCGCGCGGTGCGATGGATGCCGTGTTCTTCGAAACGGATGCTGTCGCGCGCCGCGTTCTATCGGCCAATATCACGGCTTGCCGAATGGAGGATCGCACGCGCATCGTTGCCGCCGACGCGACGCATCCGCCGCCCGGCCAACCATGCAGCCTGGTGTTTCTCGACCCTCCCTATGACGACGAGCGACTTCTCTCCGGTGCACTGTCCGCACTCGCGTCCGCCGGCTGGATCGCGCCGGCGGCGCTGCTGGTGATTGAGGCGAGCGCGCGGAATCGGCCACCAGAGCTGGGCGCCCTTCTCGCCGAGCGCCATCACGGGGCGGCGCGCATCGGCTTCTTTCGCTGCCCCTGACGCTTGCTTTCGCCACCATCGCCTACACCGCTCCGGTGCCGGGTTGGCGCGCCTTCTCGAGCAGCTCCAGAACTTCCCGATCTTCGAGTTGCGGGAAGTGCCGATAGAACCGGCCGACGGCCAGAAACCGGCGCGGCCGATTGAGGCATATGATCTCGTCCGCGTCCGCCGTCAGTGCATCGAGCGTCTCCGGGGGCGCAACCGGAACCGCAAGCACGAGGCGTGCAGGCTGACCAGACCGGGTTGCGCGCAAGGCCGCGCGCATCGTGGCCCCCGTGGCAATGCCGTCATCGACGAGGATTGCGGTGCGGCCGGCAACATCGGGCGGTGGCCGGTCGCCACCGAAGACGTCACGTCGCCGTATCAGCTCCTTGAGCTCCCGAGCTTCGATTGCCGCGAATTCCTGCGGAGAAATGCCGAGGGCTGCGATCAGGTCAGGAGCCGTCACCGTTTCGGGTTCCTTACCGAGTGCGATCGCGCCGATCGCAAGCTCGGGCTGGTCCGGCGCACCGAGCTTGCGTACGAGGACGACCTCGAGCGGGGCGGCGAGTGCGCGCGCGATCTCGTAACCGACCGGCACGCCCCCGCGCGGTAGCGCCAGCACTATGGGCGCGCGGTCCTTGAAGTGAAGAAGCCGCTCGGCGAGCCGTCGCCCAGCCTCCGCCCTGTCGGCGAACGTCATTGGGGCGTTCTCTTCGCCAGTGAGGTCGGCCCCGCCCAACGTCGCTCGGTTCCGGAAGCGGAGATCTGGAATCGGGTGCCGGCCAATGGCGAACGAAATCGTCTCAGGCGAGACAGGTTCGGCGTCGGCCGCGTGGCCGAGGCATCGAAATGCACACCGGCGCCCGGTATCATGCCCTTGCGCACGGGCACGCCCAGCTTATTCGGCTCTGGTGTGAGAATCCCACGCGCGAAGGGAACGGAGAAGCCAGGGCAAGGGCTCCGCCCTTGACCCCCAATGGGACCTTGGGGGGCCAGAGGCCCCAGACCCCCGAACTTCAAGAGAAGGAATTCCAAAGGCTTGCCAATGGCCG
>JBOHMK010000211.1:0-9109 GCA_050730115.1 Acetobacteraceae bacterium | reverse complement strand
CTGAGCGCGACGCCTTCACCGTCACCCGCTCGCTGCCGCACGGCCACGTCGCTGCCACCCTCGGCACCGCGCGCAAGATCGGCCTCGACCGGCTCCTCGGCCCGGAGGGTAGCCGCTGCCGCGATCTCGTCCTCGCCCTGATCGTGGTGCGGATCCTCGAACCGTGTTCGAAGCTGGCGACCGCCCAAAACCCACCCCGCCGAACCATCCTGACCACCCCTGCGTTCGACCCCCCGGAGGCGTGGTCGAACCATCGGGCCGCCCTCCGTCCCGACAGCTCCTCAACCGCCACGGCGCGCCGGGGCGGCCAAGGGATGCAACCACCCACGGCACGCGCACCGGCGCGCGTCCCTTGGCCGCCCCGAGCACCGTGGCAGACCTCCTCGTAACACAAGCGCACCGAAGTAGGGAATTTTCCGCCGGCACTTCCGCGGAATTTTACTTCGGCATTGACAGAACATAGAGCCGGATGAGCGCTGCTCAGGCGAAGTATCGGCGGCGAAGGTGCTCTTCGAAGAGAGCCGGATCCAGCGGCCGGCCCGTCACCTCCCGAAGCAACTCGTCGTAGCCGAACAGACTGCCCTTGGCGTGGATATGCCGGGCCAGCCACCCCGTTAGCGGGGAAAGATCGCCTTCCGCGAACGCGGCGTCGAGCCGCGGTAAAACGGAGCGTGCCGCAGCCATGAGTTGGGCCGCAGCCATTGCGCCGAGGCTGTAGCTCGGGAAGTATCCGAATGTGCCGTCATACCAGTGGATATCCTGGAGGCATCCGCTGGCATCGTCGGTCGGGACGATGCCGAGCAGCCGCTCCATCCCTGCATTCCAGGCCGCCGGCACCTCGGCCGGAGCAAGCGTGCCGTCGATCAATGCCCGCTCCAGCCGGAAACGCAGCATCACATGCGCCGGGTAAGTGAGCTCATCGGCGTCAACGCGGATGCAGCCCCGTTCGACCCGCCGGCAGAGCCGGCCCAGGTTTTGCGGCGTGAAGGCCGGATCGGAACCAACGGCCCGATCGAGTTCCGGGCCGAGCCAGCCGAGAAACACATCCGTCCGGCAGGCCTGCATCTCAACGATCAGGGACTGGCTTTCATGCACCGCCATCCCCGCCGCAGCTCCGACCGGCTGACGAGCCCAGACGGCTGGCAGACCGCGCTCATAAAGTGCGTGGCCGGTCTCATGCAGCACCGCGAACAGGGCACGAAGCGGATCGCGCTCATCGTAGCGGGTCGTGATCCGGACGTCGCTCGGGCTGCCGCCGCAGAACGGATGCGCCGAGCGATCGAGCCTCGCATGGTCGAACGAAAGCCCGGCCCGCTCTGCCATTCGCCGGCACAGCACCTCCTGCGCCGCCTCCGGAAACTTCCCCATCGGGCGCAAGGGCTTTGCCTCCTTGTCCCGTCGGGCTTCGGCTGCGGGCAAGGCGCGCGCCAGGAACGCTTCATAGCGCGCGAACAGAGGTTCCACATCGGCCGCACCAATGCCCCGTTGGTAGCCATCCATCAGGGCATCGTAGGGGCTGAGCTCGAGTGCCTCGCCCAACGCCACGGCCTGTTCCCTCGCCAGCCGTACGACTTCGGCGAAAAGCGGCAGCACGGAGCCGAAGTCCGAGCGCGCCCGTGCTTTCCGCCAGCATTTCTCGCAAGCCGAGTTGGCTCGTGCCGCCGCTTCGACCAACGCCCCCGGCACCGCCTCGGCACGCCGCACCGCCCGGCGCATCAGGCAGAGATTGGCCTCCCGCCAAGGATCGGCCGCCGCTCCTTCGGCTTTCGCCGCCTCGAGATCCGCCGCCAATTCAGGTGCCGTCAGCATCTCGTGGACCAGTCTGGCCAGCAGGGCAAGCTGGTCCCCGCGCGCCGGCCCGCCGCCCGGCGGCATCATCGCCGCGGCATCCCAGAAGAGCAGCCCTTCCGCCTCGCCCAGCACGGCAAGCCGACGAAAGCGCTCGCAAAGGCGCAGATAGGATTCGCTCATGCCGCCCGACTCACGTCCGGAGCCGCTGGAGCGCCCAGATTCCGAACTCGAGCACCACGACCCCCGCCAGGCCGAACCAGGTCAGCGCGTATTCGAGGTGGTTGTTCGGCGGGTGCGGTAGATGCTCCGCAGGAATCGGGTAGATCCCGGGGTGCGGCTTGCCGAGCGCGATCAGCATGAATGGAGCAACGTCGGCCAAGCCGAGCGCCGCGCCGATCCGGGCGGGATCGAGTGTAAAGAAGCGCCGTGCCGCCGGATCGTCAGGTGCCGAGAAGATTCCCGGATGCGAAGCTGCCTGAACGAACCCCTTGACCACGGTCGGGCCAGCGGAAAGGGAGGCGGGCAGTTCGTCGTTGAGCGGCACCCACCCAAGATCGACCAGAACCGGCGGGCCGGCCGGCCGCACGAGCGGCACGATGAGTTGTCCGCCTTGAATTGGTCCGGCGGAGGTGTCCCGCAGCTGGTCCCCATAGAGAGCCGCAAGATCGAGGCGCAGCCGGCCGGCCACCCTCGCCTTGCTGAACGGCCCCGGATGGTCCAATAGAGGAATCCCCGGACGGCCCTCCGAGGCCGCGATCTCGGCCAGAATGCCGAGCTTCCATTTGAGCCGGTGGAGCTGCCAGACGCCGAGCCCGACCAGCGCCGCGCACAGGAGCGCGGCAAGGAATCCGGGCAGCAGCAGGCCGCGCCGGCGCGCGCCCCGACTCAGCCCGGCGTCAGCCGACGGTGATGGCGCTTGCACCCCAGATGTAGATGCAGGCAAACAGGAAGAGCCAGACGACATCGACGAAGTGCCAATACCAAGCCGCGGCCTCAAAACCGAAATGGCGCTCCGGGGTGAAATGCCCGGCCCGCGCCCGGAAGAAGCAAACCGCCAGGAAGCAGGTACCAACAATCACATGAAACCCGTGAAACCCGGTGGCCAGAAAGAATACCGAAGGGTAGACGCCGCCGCGGAACGGGAACGGTGAGTGTGTGTACTCGAAGAGTTGGCCGGCGGTGAAGCAGATCCCAAGGAAGACCGTGAGCGCCAGTCCGCCGATCAGCCCCTTGCGATCGTTCTGGAGCAGGCAGTGGTGCGCCCATGTCACCGTGGTGGCGGAGAGCAAGAGAATCATCGTCAGCAGCAACGGCACGCTCAACGGATTATCAGTGTGAATACCGACAGGCGGCCATTGCGCGACCTTGGCGAACGAGACGTGATCAGGGAACAGCCCAAAATTGAAGAAGGCCCAGAAGAAGGCAAAGAAGAACATCACTTCGCTGGTGATGAAAAACAACATCCCGTAGCGGAGGCCCAGCCGCACGATCGGCGTGTGCAAGGCGGGCACGTGGCTCTCCCGGATCACGTCCCGCCACCACATGAACATGACGAACAGGACGCCGAGAGCGCCGATCACGAGCAGCGTGAAGTTATCGTAGTTGCCGACGATGATGATGCCGACCAGCGTCAGCGCGCCGAAAAACGCGCCAACGATCGGCCAGGGGCTCGGGTCGACCAGGTGATAGGGCTGCTTCAGGCCCGAACTGGTATAGAGAGGGCCGTCGTGGGTCTCACTGCTCATGCGTATTCCGTTCGCTCCTCGCCCCGGGGCTGGGCGCCCGGCCGCGGCATCATCGCCAAAACTCCGCCCGGTTCAAGGCCACGTCCCCGGACCGGGCTTAGTGGACGGAGAGGGCCCCCTCAGCAATGGCTCGGCAGGATGCTGAGCTGGACCATCTTCCCGCGCATCGAGAAGTTGGTGAAGTCCATGTCGAGCCCGTCCGCCACGCCGTTCAGGAAATATCGCATGCCGATTTCGAAGTCGGGTAGCATTGTGGAGGGTTTGCCGCTGAAAAAGGCGACCCTGACGCGCGTGCTCGGCATGACGGCCAGGGTGGGGAACCGACTCGCGGCGCCGCGCGACGCCGGCGGATCCCAGCCCTCGATCGCCACCGAGCTCCAGGAAGCACCGGTGGCATCGGTGCCATCGAACAGCGGGCTTGCCATGAACTTCTTGCCGGCGCGGGCGGCGAGGATGATCGCCTCGGTCTGCGCCATCGGAAACAACGTGCCGGCCGGCAGGGTGACTTTGGTGTGGGCAGGCTCGCTGTAGCTGACCTCGCCCGGGCCACCCGGCCGGACGAGATGCGCGACCCCTGCCAACCGGTCGGTAATCTCGCCATTCGTCATATCGAGGGTGTGGAAGCGGAACGCGAGACCGTTCTTTGCCTCCCAGGTCGCATAATCGGAGAGCGTCCGGGTCACACCGCCTTCCGCATTGATGAGCGTCATTTCAAGCCGCTGTCGGACCGCCCATCCGTCGCAGGCGTCGAGTACTTCGAATCCCATCCGCCCGCTCCCGGCGACGACGCTGGTGTCGCGCGGGGCCGAAAGCGATAGCGTGTAGAGCGCCCGTTGGCCAACGAAGGGCAATGACGGCTGGAGGGCAGGCTCGGCGGGCGCGGCCGGCACCACGGGAGCCGCGGACCCCGGGCTCGCCACGGCAAACAAAAACAGGATCAGAATGAGCTTCGGCAGATGGCGCATGCGGCCCCTCTCGTGCACTCGAAGCGGATAGAGATCAACGGCCATTGATATCAGCCCGTCTTACGTCCGGGCGGCAGCGCGAGACGGATCGAGAGCTCCCGAAGCCGCTCCGAACCCACCTCGGCCGGAGCACCCATCATCAGGTCCTGCCCCTGCTGGTTCAGCGGAAACAGGATGATCTCGCGGATGTTCGGCTCCTCGGCCAGCAACATCACCATCCGGTCGATGCCCGGCGCCGAGCCACCGTGTGGCGGCGCGCCGTAGCGGAAGGCGTTCAGCATGCCACCGAACCGCCGCTCGACCTCCGCCGGGGGGTAGCCTGCAATCTGGAAAGCGCGAAGCATGATATCCGGACGGTGGTTTCGGATGGCGCCGGAGGAAAGCTCCACCCCGTTGCAGACGATGTCGTACTGATAGGCCTTGATCGCCAGCGGATCCTGCGTCTCGAGCGCCTCGAGCCCACCCTGCGGCATGCTGAACGGGTTGTGGCTGAAATCGATCTGGCCACTCTCTTCGTTCCGTTCGTACATCGGAAAATCGGTGATCCAGCAGAAGCGAAAGGCATCGCGCTCGCAAACCCCGAGCTCCTCGCCAACCCGCGCCCTGGCCGCACCAGCCAACTTCTCCACCTCCGCGCGCTTCCCAGCCGCGAAGAACAGCGCATCACCGACGTCGAGGTTGAGGCCCCGCGCGATCGACTCCACCCTCGCCGGATCACCAGCAAACCGGGCCAGTGGACCTCTCACTCGCCAACCCTGCTCGAAGACCGCATAGGCCAAGCCACCCGCGCCTTCCGCCTGCGCCCATGCGTTCAACTTGTCGAAGAAGCTGCGCGGCCT
This sequence comes from Acetobacteraceae bacterium, assembly GCA_050730115.1. GTDB lineage: Bacteria > Pseudomonadota > Alphaproteobacteria > Acetobacterales > Acetobacteraceae > JAKAWQ01. Next base: position 3,769 of record JBOHMK010000211.1, on the reverse strand, counting down.
CGTCGCGGCGCCGGGTGCAGGAATTGCATGCACAACTCCGCCTTCCCTGACGACGCCCGCAAAGAGGTTGAACGCGCTCCAACACCCATTACCGATTGGATCGAATACGGGGGTCACGTCTTTAATCCGGAGCGGATTTCTGAGGTCCGGCTTGTCGGTGCCGAATTCGGCGAGCGCGGTCTCGTAGGGAATGCGCGGGAACGGCGGCGGGCTGACGCTGCGCCCGGCTGCGAACTCTGCGAAGACCCCCGCCATGACCGGCTCGATTGCCGCGAACACGTCCTCCTGGGTCACGAAGCTCATTTCAAAATCGAGCTGATAAAACTCACCCGGGCTGCGATCCGCACGCGAGGCCTCGTCGCGGAAGCACGGCGCGATCTGAAAGTAGCGGTCGAAGCCAGCCACCATGACGAGTTGCTTGAACTGCTGCGGAGCCTGCGGCAGCGCGTAGAATTGCCCCGGATGCAGCCGCGACGGCACCAGGAAGTCGCGCGCACCCTCGGGGGAGGACGCGGTCAGAATCGGCGTTGCGAACTCGACGAATCCCGCCCCCGCCATGCGCCGCCGGATCGAGGTGATCACCGCCGTGCGCAGCATGATGTTGCGGTGCATCTTCTCGCGCCGGAGATCGAGAAAGCGGTATTTCAGTCTGAGCTCTTCGGGATATTCGGCTTCGCCCGCAACCTGGATCGGTAGCATCTCCGCTGCCGACTGCAGCGCGAGTGACGCCACCCGGAGCTCGATGTCCCCAGTGGCGAGCTTCGGATTCTGCGTCCCGGGCGCGCGCGGCACCACCGTCCCGGTCAGAGTGACGACGCTCTCGACCCGCAACCGTTCGGCCTCGCCGAAGACGGCGTTGTCGCGGTCGAACACGCACTGGGTCAGCCCGAAATGGTCCCTGAGATCGATGAAAAGCAGCCCGCCATGATCGCGCTTGGCGTGCACCCAGCCGGAAAGCCGGGCCGTGCTCCTGACATCGGCGGCGCGGAGCGCGCCGCAGTCATGTGTGCGATAAGGGTGCATCAGGCGGTTCCGCCGGGGACCAGGCGGTGAGAAGCCCCGTCGTCACACTCACTGTCAAGCCGTGGCCCGCTTTCCCCGCCGCAATGTCACGTGTAGAAGCCCGGGATGGACCGCCCCGTTCGTGCGCCGACCCCGACGGCGCCCTCGCCACGCCCGTACCTTGAGGCCCCACCCGTCGACATCATCACCACCACCGGCGACCTCACCCAATTCTGTGAGCGGCTCGGTCAAGAAGAATTCGTCGCCGTGGACACTGAGTTCATGCGCGAGCGCACCTATTGGCCGCGACTCTGCGTGGTCCAGCTTGCCGGGGCGAAAGAAGCCGCGCTGATCGATGCCGAGGCGCCGGGAATCGATCTCGCCCCGCTCGGCCGACTGCTCGCTGACAGGGCCGTGACCAAGGTCTTCCATGCCGCGCGCCAGGACGTCGAGATCTTTCTCCTCGTCTTCGGCGCAGTGCCCACTCCACTGTTCGATACCCAGGTCGCGGCGATGGTCGCGGGCTACGGCGACCAAGTGGGTTACGACCATCTCGTGGCCTCAGTCACAGGGGTTGCGATCGACAAGGCGCACCGCTTCAGCGACTGGTCTGCCAGGCCCCTATCGGCGGCCCAGATCGCCTACGCGGCCGCCGACGTGACGCATCTGGCGACGCTCTACCCGAAGCTCCGCGAACGGCTGCAGCGTGAACAGAGGCTCGGCTGGGTTGCCGAAGAGATGGCGATCCTCGCCGACCCTGCGACCTACCGAAGCGATCCGGAGACGATGTGGGAACGGCTCCGGCCGCGCACCGCCAACCGCCGCGTGCTCGGCATTCTCCGTGCCATCGCCGCCTGGCGCGAGCGCGAGGCGCAGCGGATCGACATCCCGCGCCAACGCCTCCTGAAGGACGAATCTCTGCTCGAGATCGCGGCGACCCAACCCGCCACGGCCGAGGCGCTGGGCCGCGCCCGTGGCGTCACCCGCGGCTTCGCCGAGGGCAAGAGCGGTGCCGGCCTGCTCTCCGTGATCGCTGCCGCCCGCGCGCTGCCCGAGACCGAGCTCCCGGCCCCGCCTTCGGGGCGAACCGGCAGCCGCCCGCCGCCCGGCGTGGTGGCGCTCCTCAAGGTGTTGCTGGCCGCGCGGGCCGAGGCCCACCACGTGGCGCCGCGGCTGATCGCATCGGCCGAAGAGATCGACCGCTTGGCCACCGAGGAGGCGCCCGACATCCCTGCCCTCTCCGGCTGGCGCCGCGACGTCTTCGGCGCCGACGCGCTCGCTCTCAAGGCCGGCCGAATCGCGCTCGGCGTCGAGCGTGGCCGGATCAAGCTCTTGCCGCTTTCGCCCTGAGCTCAGTCCCAGTCGATCACGGCGCCAATCGCGGCAAGGCCACGCGCCGCAGCGTCTTCGTCCTCGAGCCTTGGCGTCCCGCCACGGAATGCGATCGCACGCGCATATTGACGCGTGAGTGCTGCCTCCCCCACAAGGTGCACCGCTGCGGCCTCGGGCATTGCGGCCCGCACCTCGTGACCTATCAGGAGTCCCGAGAGGTATGAGGCGGTAGAGGTCTCTGCGAGCCGCCCGAAAAGCCCGAGCGCGCGGACGCCGAACAAATGATGCAGCAAACCGCTGGATTCGCGCGTACGCCCCAACCCGAGATCGAACGCCGCCCAATCGATCGGCCCCGGTTGCATCATTCGACCGAGGATGCTGTGCCCTTTCAAGACCCCAAACAGCTCCCCGGTCATCTCGGTGGCAAAGGCGGCAATCTTGCCTCCGCTGACAGAGACCCACTTCGTGTGCGTACCTGGAAGGCACACGAGCCTTTCATCGCCCAGGGTCGCACCGCCCAGGGTCGCACCGCCCAGGGTCGCATCGTCCGGAGTCGCATCGTCCGGAGTCGCGCCAAGGCCAATGATCTTGGTTTCCTCGCCCCGGATCACGTCCGGCGTGCCATCGGGATCAACGCTTGAGACCCCCGGTACCAGCCACACCGAGCGGCCTTCGAATGGCACCCCGACGACGGCACCTGCCAGTTCGGCGATCCCGGCCGGACACGGCACATAAGGGACCTCCTGCCAACCCTGGCGGCTGCCCACCATGCCGCACAGCAGAACGCGATCCTCTCCCGCTCCGAGCCACTCGCCGATCTCCGCTTCCAGGGTTTCGGCAAAGCGACCACCCGGCACGTGGAGGATGCCTTTCGGTGCCGTTCGCCGATCCAGGATTGTCCCGTCGGCAGCCAGCCTGTAGGCACGGAAATTGCTCGTCCCCCAATCGACGCCAATCATCGCCGACCACTATCCATCCGGACGTGCCGCCCCCGCGCCTTACGCCGTGATCTCGACCAGACCGCCGGGCCTCGCCAAGAGATGGTCGAGCGGACCTGAGCTTGTTGCCATGCGCCACGACAGCATCGCCTGAGCGGCTGCGCGCTCTGCCGTAACATAATCCGACCGTCCGGCAACATTTGTTAAGCAGCCGGGGTCCTTTGCCAGATCGAAGAGCAAAGGCGGCAACCCGGCGAAGTGGACGTAATGGAACCGGGCATCGCGCCGGACCGCAAAACTGCACTCCGAGGGTATGAGGCCAAGCGAAGCACCGATGCTCGCGGGTCCCGGTGCGCGAAAATCGCCTTCCCAATGCGCGGCCTCCCGCCATCGCTTTGGCGCCGCGCCGCGACAGAATCCACTGAGCGTTTGGCCGTCACTTCTCGGCGGTGGCACCGCGCCGATCCATTCGAGAATGGTCGGCATCACGTCCACAG
>JBOHMK010000210.1:0-3416 GCA_050730115.1 Acetobacteraceae bacterium | reverse complement strand
CCTTGCCCCGGTACCAGGCCGCGATTCCGCCGATCAGTCCGCCGCCACCGACGGCGACCAGAAGTGTCTCGATCTCCGGAGCATCCGCTTCCAGTTCCAGCGCAATGCTGCCCTGGCCGAGCAGAGTCTCTTTCTGGTCATAGGCATGCACGCCAAGCGCGCCGCTCTCTGCGACCCGCCGCTCGCTCGCGGCCAGCGCATCCGCATAGCGGTCGCCCCCGACCACGAGTTCTGCGCCATAAGCACGGATCCGCGCACGCTTCGCCGCTGACGTAACGGCGGGAACAAAAATCGCTGCATGCACGCCAAGCCTCTCGGCCGCGAACGCCACCGCCGCGCCGTGATTGCCGCCCGAGGCCGCGACCACTCCGGCCGGCGGAATGCTGCGACCGAGCAGGTTGGCGAATGCCCCGCGCGCCTTGAACGAGCCCGTATGCTGAAGCTGCTCCAGCTTGAAGAGGATCGGCGCACCCTCGAGGCCAAAATCCCCGGCACTCACCCCGGCCACCGGGGTGCGGCGGATGTGCGGGCGAATTTGCCGCTCCGTCGCGGCAATCCGCGCGCGGTCGATCATCGACTCCATTGCCATCGCTCCTCGACGGGCCCGCCGGAACGCTGCCGCCCGCTTTGCTCCGCTCGTCGGGGTGGCCGAGCCGCGCATCTACCCGCCGTTTCGCCCGCCTTGGACATGATGCGGCGGCTGTTCAGGCCCTGGCAAGTGCTGCCGATTCCCGGCACCCCGGCCGGAACAACGAGCGCCCGGCGCCGATCTTCCTCTCCGGAGGGATGAGCGCTCCCGGCGTTCGATGTGGATGCGCAGCGGAATTGGCGAGAGGACGCTCTGAGCAGAGTATCACTCGGGTAAAATCCGGACTACCAGCCTCTCCGCCATCAACAGCGGAGAACGACGATGCCCCTCGAAATCGGCCTCTTGGTTTTCCCAAAAGTGCAGCAGCTCGACCTCACGGGACCCTATGAAGTATTCGCCTCACTGCCGGGTTCCGCCGTCCGTCTGGTGTGGAAAACGCTCGACCCCGTCACATCTTCGACCGGACTGGTCCTGCAGCCAAGCGTAACGATGGCGGACTGTCCGCAGCTTGACATCCTCTGCGTGCCCGGTGGTGCCGGGATCAATCCGCTGCTCGAAGACGAGGAGACGCTCGCCTTCCTCCGCGCCCAGGCAGCGGGCGCGCGCTACGTCACGTCGGTCTGCACCGGGGCCCTGGTCCTCGGGGCTGCCGGACTCCTCCGCAACAAGCGAGCGACCACGCACTGGGCTTCGCACGACCTGCTCGGCCCGCTCGGCGCGATCCCGGTCAAGGCGCGTGTCGTACAGGACGGCAACACCCTGAGCGGCGGCGGCGTCACCGCCGGGATCGACTTCGCGCTCACGCTGGCGGCCGAGGTCGCCGGGCGCGACGAGGCGGAAGCGATCCAGCTCCAACTCGAATACGCTCCCGAGCCGCCGTTTGACTCGGGAACGCCGGATCGCTGCCGCGAGTCCGTGCTGATGCGCGTCCGGCAACGCGGCGCCGCTATGCGTGCCGCACGCGAAACCCTCCTCGCGCGCATCGCGAGATAGCCCGCCTGATCCGGAACCCAATCGCAGCCGGGGCGTCTGCCGCGGTTGCCAACCGTCGTCGACACGACATCGCCGATGTCTCGCCCTGCACTCTGCGCTACTGCCGGCCGATCGCCAATTCCACCCCTATGGCTCTCCGGCGCACGAATTCATGCGGCCACGCCTCCCTTCGCAAGGCCTTGCTGTCTGTTCGCTCTGGGCTCCCGGTGCCGCGCTCGCCATCGCCGCGTGCCGCTGACGCCACGCGGCGGGGCCGCATCCGAAGCGGCGCTTGAACGAGCGAAAACAGGCACCGGCCTGGCGATAATCGAGCGCCAGTGCCATCTCGCAACGAACACCGTCCCACAAACTCCGGCAGCTGGCGTCAATCACAGCAAGCCACCGGTGCAACTCTGATCGTTGCGGTTGACCGCACCAGATTATCGTTACTGTTTGCAACGGACACGCTGACCGCCCTTCAGGAGAAAACGCTAGCGGAATGAATCTTGCGCCACACACTGTGGCCGCATAGAGTGCTATCGGGCAATGACCGTCAGACGATTCTCAACAGAATACGGGACATTACCCGCGCCGCTCACCGAGGTTTCCGCCAATGTCTGACGATACACCGCCCGACCCACAGGCCACCCTCATGACAACGCCGGACACCGCCCGTTTCAGAACCGAAGCAGAGCCGGCCATGCGCTGGATCCCTGGCGGAACATTCCGGATCGGCTGTGACACGTTCTACCCGGAGGAGCGCCCGGCGCATCACGTCACGATCGACGGCTTCTGGATCGACCAATACACGGTAACCAACGCCGATCTCGCGCAATTCGTCGCCGCCACGGGCTACCTCACCGTGGCCGAACGGCCGCCCGATCCCGCGCTCTATCCCGGCGCCGATCCCGAGCTCCTCGGGCCTGGATCGGCCGTCTTCCACATGCCGCGCGCACCGCGGCCGGCGGTGGTGAGATGCAGGGCATTCCGGCTTCGGCGCACCCTCCACCTTCGGCGGCGTCATTCCGCAAGATGCGAAGCTCAGGCCCTGGCCGGATGATCTCCTCAAGACCTGGGACCGGCTGACGGCGGACGAGAGGAAGATGTTCATCCGCCAGGTCGAGGTCTATGCCGCCCACCTCGCCTACACCGACGATGAGATCGGCCGCGTCATTCAGCAGGTCGCGAATCTGGGCAAGCTCGACAATACGCTGATCATCTACATCAGCGGCGGCAACGGATCGAGCGCCGAAGGCACGTTGGTCGGCACGCCGAACGAAGTCGCGATGTTCAACGGCGTCGTCGTGCCGGCCGAGGATCAGCTCAAGTAATTCTACGACGTCTGGGGCTCGGACCGGACCTACAACCACATGGCGGTGGCGTGGTCCTGGGCATTCGACACGCCGTTCACCTGGACCAAGCAGATCGCCTCACATTTCGGCGGCACGCGGCAGGGCATGGCCGCTTCCTGGCCGAAGGTGATCAAGGACCGGGGAGGAATTCGCAACCAGTTCCATCACCTGATCGATATCGTGCCGACGATCCTCGAAGCGGCCGGCATTCGGGCGCCCGAGCCGCCGTTTGACTGGGAAACAGCGGACCGATGCCGCGATTCCGTGCTCGCGCGGGTTCGAGAGCGCGGCGCCGCGATGCACGCGGCACGCGAGACCCAGATCGCGCGGATCGCAACAGAGCCCGCCTGATCCGCGACCTGGTCACTGCCGGAACGTTTGCCGCCGCTGTCAAAATCCTTGTCGGTGCCTGCTGCAACGTGCTTAGAGCAATATCACCCTGACTGGAATCGTCAGATGCCAGTCAGGGTGATGAAATTGCTCGAGAAAACAAACATAGAGCG
>JBOHMK010000209.1:0-9064 GCA_050730115.1 Acetobacteraceae bacterium | reverse complement strand
GGCCTCACCGTTGCGGAAGCCTTTGCGAGCCGCCATTGCGGCCGGCTCGAGCTCTCCAGCAGCCCCGGGCGCGGCACCCGTGTCTTGCTCTGGCTCCCCGCAACAGCAGTGGCTGCCGTCCCCTGATCGCAACATCCGGTCGGCCATTCCGTCCGCCGGGGATCTGGATTAAGAGCCGCCGAACCGCCCTCTACATCCGCTAAAGCCGTGAAATGGATTCCGCACGCCAAGCTCGGACGCGACCATGAAGTGGCTTCGCGCCTGCGGGCCACCGTCCGGCGGTCCCGGCTGAGGCTGCCGCGCTTCCTGCATCGGAGGGGCTGGCTGCATCGGCGCCATCTCCTGATGTTCGTCCTTGCCGCGGTCATCGTCGGGCTGATCGCGGCGCTGTTCGCGATCGGCATCCGCTGGGCCACGGCCACGTTCGATCGGATGGCGACAGCACGGCCCTGGCTTCCCTTCCTCGTCTGCCCGACCGGACTCGCCGTCATCGCCTTCCTCACCCGCACCGTCTTTCCAGGTGCGCAGGGCAGCGGCATTCCGCAGGCGATGGCAGGGCTTCGAATGTCGAATCCGTACCAGGTGGACCGCCTGCTCTCCTGGCGCATCGCGATCGGCAAGCTGATCCTCGTTTTGGCCGGGTTTCTCTCCGGCGCCTCGATCGGCAAGGAAGGCCCGATCGTGCAGATCGGCTGCTCGGTGATGAACAATATCGGCCGCATCGGCATGCCCCGCACGGCCGAATTGCAGCGCCTCCTGATCGCTGCCGGCGGCGCGGCCGGCATCGCCGGCATCTTCAACGCGCCGCTTGCCGGGGCGATCTTCGCCATCGAGGAGATGTCGCATCGTTACGATGCCGTCACCGGACGCTCCGTCCTCGCCTCGGCGATGCTGAGCGGCCTCGCCCTGTTCGCGGTCTTCGGAGCGAGCGCTTATTTCGGCACCTCGAACGCCCTGCTTCCCTTCGGCCCGATCTGGCTCATCATCCTCCCGGCGGGTCTGGTGGGCGGGCTCGCCGGCGGCCTGTTCGCGCAGATCCTGGTCCGCCCGACACGTTTCCTGCCGGGCGCGGTCAGCCGGTTCGCGCACCACCATCCGGTGATGTTCGCCTTTTGCTGCGGGCTCGCGGTCGCCTTTTTCGGCTGGCTCTCCGGCGGCCTGGTCTTCGACGCCAGCTACGACCAGGCACGGGCCGCCGTCCACGGCACGGTACTCCTGCCGATGAGCTTTGCACCTCTCAAGTGGGCTGCCAACCTCGCCTCCTACCTGAGCGGCATACCCGGCGGCATTTTTTCTCCTGCACTCGCCGTCGGAGCCGGCATCGGCGCCGTCCTCCAGCGCCTCCTGATGCTGCTGCACCTCGCCCCGGCCATGCCGGTCGGCGCCGTCGCCATGATCGGCATGGCCGCCTATTTCTCAGGCCTCGTCCAGTCGCCGATCACCGCCGCGGCGATCGTCGTCGAGATGACCAACGATCTGAACATGACGGTCGCGGTCGGGCTCGCCGCCGGGCTCGGCGCCGTCTGCTCCAAGCTGATCTGCCCGGTCCCGGTTTATGAGGCCTTGGCGCGCCAGTTCTTCGCCGCCGTCGCCGAGCGGGAGCCCGCCCCGGCGGTCCGGGTGCATCGCCGCCGTCGCCGCCATTTCTTCAAGTGATGCCGTAGCTTTTGGCGAGCCCCGCACCCGGATCGTTGCCGGTGCTGTAGGGCAGGATCGGATAGCGCAACCCCGCCTTGTCGAGGCCCCGCAAGCCCATGATCCCGGTCTCGAACTCCTCCGGCGGCAGCGCGATCGCCAACTCGTCGTCCGCGACCCCGCCATAGCGGCGTTCGGCATAGCAGGGGATGGAAAGCGAGATCTCGCCGCTCGCCAGCGCCCGGCCCCAGGAATCCGCACATGCCGTCTCGCCGGTGACACTGAAGCCAATGCGCCGGTACTGCCGCCACTGCAGCCCGTTGATGAACAGGATCATCTGCGCCGGATTGGCATAGAAAAGCACGATATCCGGCGGCTCGAGGCGGGCCGCACGCAGCGGTGACGCCGCCAGCCCCCGCCAACGGCCGGGTGCGACCCGCGGCATCTCTTCCTGATGCGCATGCGCCGCTTCCCGGTTCTCGAACCAGACGCCGGTCATCGTCTCGCCGGAGGCGAGCCTCGGGTCGGGCTCTTTGAGGCCGATCACCGAGGCGCAGCCGGTGAACGGCAGCACGCTCTCGGCCACGATCCCGATCGTCTGACCGCCGAGCCGTGCGTTGGTGACCAGCTGGCAGGTGGTGAACCGCCGCCCGTCCGCATTGAGACGAATTCCCGGTACCGCACAAAGCGCCTCGCGCTCGGCGAACAGCTTCATCCCGATCGGCAGACTCCTGAGCTTCAGCAGCCCCTGCAGCTCGGCGCCGAGCTCCTTGAGCGTCGTCGCATTCATCATCTGACCAGCGCCCTCCGCAATTCGACCACGCCGAAGACCAGGAAGAAAATGCCCGCCATGCGATCGATCATGCGCTGCGCGCGGCTCCCGATCACCGTGCGGCAGCCCGTGATCGCCGCGATCAGCCCCAGCCACCAGAGTAGCGAGCCCGCGAACACGCCTCCCGCCGTCAGCGCAACGCCCGCCGGGCCGAGCCCGGAGGGCGGGGCGAGCGCCGTGAAGAACGCAGCGAACGCAATGATCGTCGGTGGGTTTGTCAAAGTGAGCAGCACCGAGCCGAGATAGCTGCCGCGCCCGATTTGCGGCCCGCTATCGGGCACCCGGCTCCGCAACGCGGTGATGCCGAAATAAAAGAGGGCAAGTGCTGCGGCCAAGTGCAGCGGCCGGGCATGCAGCAGCAGGAAATCCGAAAGACCGCTGAGCCCGGCCGCGGCAATCAATGCATAAGTGCAGTCGCCGGTTGCAATCCCAAGCCCGGTCGCAAGGCCCTGCCGCCAGCCGAGCGCCAGGCTCCGGCGCATGCAAAGGAGCGACATCGGCCCCACCGGCGCCGCGATCGCAACCCCGATGCCAGCCGCTTTCAGAAACAACACGACCGGATCCACTTGCCTTCCCCTCGCATCTTGCAACCTCGGTCCATGCATGACCCACTTCCGAACCACAACACAAATTCTTCTTGCCGCCCTATCCGAGAGCGCGGTGCGCGAGCCCCCGATCGCCCGCACCCCGCCGCTGCCGGTTGACAGCACCCTCCTCGGACCCAACACGATACAATGTGCCGCCCACAGTCCTGAACCGGCAGCCGCAACCTTGGTGATCGAGTTCCCCATGCCTTCCACCTGGCTTCATCCCGCCGTCGTTTTTCTGCTCGCCCTCGTCTGGACAGTGCCTTCCTCGTCCACCGTCTCGCCGCACCTCCAGGGGCAACAGCCAGAGGCCTCCTTGGCAGGAGACCTCCTGGTCGCCTCCCCCCACATCCGCGATCCGCGATTCTGGCATACCGTCATCGCAATCGTGGAACAGAACGACCGCAGTGCGATCGGGATCGTCATTAACCGCCCACTCGCCACGGTCCCTGTTGCCCGCCTGTTGCAGGCATTCGGATTGGACGATGCAGGAGCCAACGGAACGATCCGCATCTTCGCCGGCGGGCCGGTGGGCCCGACGACCTGCTTCGTGCTGCACAGCATCGATTATCACCGTCCGGGAACCATCGAAATCGATCACCATCTCGCTTTGACGGCGAACCCGGAGGTCCTCGAGGACATCGCGCGTGGCCATGGACCGAAGAAAAAGCTGGTCGCCTTCGGCTACGCCGGCTGGGCGCCGGGCCAGCTCCAGATGGAACTCGGGCGTGGGGACTGGTACATCATCCCTGAAACCTCGAAGCTGGTATTCGACGACCAGCGCGATCACGTCTGGGACGACGCGATGGCAAGCCGGACCACGCAGCTCTGAGGACCTTCCGCCTCGGCAGACGGAAGTTCCGCAGTCCAATCAAGCAGTTCCGAGGGGTAGCCGACTGCAGTTCACGCTGCGCATCGGTCAGCTCAGGGTCTTTTATGAGGTGTCGAACGGTACCGTTCAGGCCCTGGGGATAGTTCCGAAGCTGGAGGCAGAACCACGGCTGGTGCGCCTCCGAGGCCCGGAATGAAAAGAGTGCTCCTGTCGGACGTCAGGAATGGCCTCTCCCGCTTTTTGTGCGCAGCCGAAAAGCAGAAAATCGTCATCACGCGTCACGGTAGACCAGCCGGCGTGCTGATCGGATTCGAGGCAGGAAGTGGGTTGGCTCGAGTACCGGTTGGAGACCGATCCGCAGTTCCTCCAACGGCTCGAAAAGCCGAGTGCCAGCGTCCGTGCCGGGCCCAGTACATCGATTCCATGAAAGCGCCCATACGGCTACGAGTCCCCTCTCCCTCCGGGAGAGGGGTCTCTCTTTTTCTCCCCCCTCCCTCTGGGCTATGGAGGTCGCACGAGTGCGAATCGATTTTCTTGAGTCCACCGCACTCGGTTTTTCGGGGGTCGAGTCGGGGTCTGCAATCGCTGGGAGCCGAATACCGGATCGGGAGGGAGCGCAAGTTCCTTAGTGGCAACCTACAACATTCATGGCCTCGCCCTTCCGCCGGCCGTGCCGCGGACTGCCAGGAGCGGGCTGGAAACTCGATGGCGCCCCTTGACGAACAAGGGTTTGGCCGCAACAGGCTGATAAAAGGGGAGAGTTCATTCCGTACGCGTGCGACTCCCATAGCCCTCTGGGAGAGGGGTCGGGGGTGAGGGTGGGCCCGGAGGCCCAACGCCCACAACATATGAGTCGTTTCAAGGAAACGCTCTATTAGCGTTCGCCCCGAGGGCGCCGATTCAGAATGACGGCGCTACGGCAAAGAAATCGCCGTCGGCGGTACTGGCCTTCGCACCCTCGGTGATCATCGCACGCCAGAACCCGGTGAGTGCCGCGAAGACGCCGAATACCGGCTTGCAGGCGGGGCGGAGCTTGCCGGCGCGATACGCCATTGATCAAAGTGTATCAGGCCCGCACGCAGTTTGCTCGCCTCTGCGCCGGTTCACTGGTTCCGCGAGATGTATGAACGTTCCGCAAACTCCACGGCTGGTCGCGCAATCGGACCGGACTCAGCCGCTGCAACCAGACGCCGCATCTCCCGCGCCGCGCCCTTGGCTCGCTTTCTGTCCAGCCATGCGGCGACATCACGATCCGGCGTTGCGAGAATTTCCTCGGTGAGAGCATCCAACACGCGAACCAATTCTTGCTCAGGGTTCCAGTCGGTCATAGCACCCTTGGTCATGGCATGCCCCAGGACAACCCTACGCGGAGCAGCGCCCGTCGCATCCGGCGTCGGGTGCTGTCATACTCCGCCTCTGAGAGCCCGTGTGTCGCACGGATCTCTGCAGCCGATAACCCGTTGCCAAGTCCGGCCAGAATCCGCAAGGCAGTCCCATCACCGGCGAACAGCCGGTAGAGCTCCGCCAGAGTCTCGCTGGCGGCCAGGACGCGCTCCTGACCGGGTGCCGGGCAAGCGACGTCCTGGATTCGATCCTCGGCATTTTCGCCAAACGCAATCACCGCAACTTCGCGCCGGCGATGGCGCCGGATTTCATCCCCGATGCTTCGCATAACCCTTGCCAGGAACACCAGAAGCGGCACGCCAGGCGGCCATTGGCGCGACCCGTCCAGCGCTCGCACGAGGGCCTCGTGCAATAAATCGGACCAGCTCACACCACTGGGCAGCGCCCTTGCGCGCAGGCGCGCAATCGTGCCCAGACGTAGCAACTGCGCCTCGGACAACTCTGCAAGCGCGTGAGACACAGCTCCGGCGGAATCCGCCGCCTCGACGGTGTCACGCGGCCCCGCCGCCAAGACCCGCCGCGTTTCTGGTAACTCCATCATGAACTCATGGCGCGGCTGTGAGGGTAACGCGGACGTTGTCCATTAAAAATTCTCCTCGTCCGCGATCGGAGCTCCGCTGCGCCTCTCCTGACATCGACCTTCGGAGACATGTTTTGGATACCTGCACCGCACGGGTGGCCTTTGCCGAGGAATTGCGCGTCACCGCCAAGCTGCGATCGCCCGCGGTCATCCGCGCCTTCGCTACGGTACCACGCGAACGCTTCGTTGGGCCGGGACCATGGCGGGTCCGGAATCCCACGGACGCCGCTGAGTATTGGACGACGGATAACGCCGATCCGCGCCACGTCTATCATGATGTCCTGATTGCGGTGGACGAAACGCGCGGCCTCAACAACGGGCAACCCAGCCTCTGGGCCTCCCTGCTTGACGACATCAACCTCTCTCCCGGGGAACACGTGCTACATCTTGGCTGTGGCACCGGCTATTACAGCGCCATCCTGGCGGAGCTGGTTCGGTCACGAGGCTCGGTCTCGGCGCTGGAAATTGACGAACGCCTCGCCGGCCGGGCGCAGCACAACCTTGCGACCTGGCCCCAAGCGACGGCAATCAACGCGGACGCCTCTTTGTACGTGCCCTCGAAAGTGGATGCCGCCGTTGCGAGTGCGGGTGCCACTCATCCACTGCCCATCTGGCTCGACGCACTGAACCCTGGCGGCCGGCTCCTCCTGCCGCTCACCGCTGAGCATCGAGCCGGTGTCGTGCTGCTGGCGACACGCCAGACAGGCCATGCCTTTGTCGCCCGGTTGATCCGACCGGCGGGGTTTATCGAATTCATAGGTGCCCGCGGTGCAGCAGCAGAGCGTCTGCTCAAAAGGGCGCTCGACCGCGGCAACACCGGCGCGGTGACGTCGCTTCGTCGCGACCAACACACCGAAGACGCAAGCTGCTGGCTGCACGGCGACGGCTACTGCCTCTCAACCCGACCGGTATAGCGGCACATTGGTCACATCTTGTCAGACCAGGCCGGGGCTCGGCGCACGATAAGCCGGATGATCACCTGCTGTTCACCGGCGGCAACAAGCGCGCTCTGTGCGACATCGCGCAACCGATGGCGGGGGGAGCCGCTGAGGTGTCCCGCAGTAACGCCTCAGGCCCTTCGGCGGGCGAAGCAAAGCCGCCCGCGCATCATTTCAATGCACTGCCCGCCAATCTCGGCCCGCTCGATCCGTCCATCCCGCTTGACCGCGTGCGCCTGAAGCCGGCTCGGCCGGCCCATGTCCTCGCCTTGGCTGATCTCGAGTGCAAGCTCCGCATCGCGCGCGGAGAGCCGCTCGGCAAGCAGCGCTGCCAGCGCGACATTGGCACTTCCGGTTGCCGGATCCTCGATCACGCCGGCACCACTTCCAAAGAACATGCGGGCTGCGACGCGCGTGCCCTCGCGTACAAAAAGGTGAATCGCATCCGCGCCGAGGCCTGGGACCTGCTGCGCAAACGCGACTGTTGGCCGCGACCGTGCCAGGGCGCCACGGTCCTTCAGTTCGGCGAAGAGGAACGGCAAACCAACCGAGGCAACCACCGGAAAGCCATCACCGGTCTTCAGATCGCCCGGCTCCAGACCGACGCATCCGGCAACGATCTTCGCCGCCACGCTCCGGCCGATGACCAGCGCCTGCGGTGCTGCGAGCGTCGCACCTGCGACGGCGCCATGTTCTCGTCGGATCGAGATCCGAACCAGGCCAGCCTTCTCCTCGAACAGGAATTCGTCGCCGAGGCGTCGGCCGAACAGCTCGCCCTTGGCGGCGGTGACGAACGCTGTGCCCACGTTCGGATGCCCGGCAAAGGGAAGCTCGCGCGAGGGCATGAAGATGCGTACCAAAGCCGCTGCCCGGGCATCGGCCGGCGGCAGAACGAACGTCGTCTCGGAGTAATTGAACTCGCCGGCAATCGCCTGCATCTCGGCATCGGTAAGGCCACGCGCGTCCGCGATCACCGCCAGCGGGTTGCCACCGAATGCGTGCCCGGTGAAGACATCGAGCGTGACATAATCGATGCTGACCATTTCGTGCATCTGGATCTCCAGGCAAAATCGGCTCTTTCAGCCGCCCCACGCCAGCGGGATCATGGCGATCAGCAGCAGCGCTGCCATCGCCCCGTTAAACAACCGGAACTGCCGCTCCGTCCGCAGCAGCCGGCCGGCGCCCCGCCCGAGCGCCGCCCATCCGGCCAGCGAAATCAGACACGCCAGCAGGAACACCGCCGCGATCAGCGCCAGACTCGCCCAGAAAGTGCCGTGGCCCTCTGCGTACAGTGCGACCGCCACGAAGGCGATCGCCCAGGCCTTCGGATTGATCCACTGGAACAGTGCAGCTTGGAAGAAATTGAGCGGCCGTCCGGATTTCTCCGTCATCTCGTGGGGCGCGCCGGCGGTCGCAATCCGCCACGCGATCCAGAGCACGAACCCGACCGCGAGGCTCTCCAGCGTGCCGTGCACGACGGGCGAAGCCAGAATCAACGCACCAAAGCCAGCTCCGGTCAGCACCAGCATCAGCGGAAAGCCGACCGCGACACCGAGCATGTGCGGCAGAGTCCGCCGCACGCCATAACGCGCCCCCGAGGCCATCACCATCATGTTGTTCGGCCCAGGTGTCGCCGACATCACGAAGCAGAAGAGAACGAGGCTGGCAAGGCTCGCAATCATCGCCCGCCCTCCGCGTAACCGATGCCGCCGAGGGCGACCGCGGCCAACGTACAGCGGTTTGCTGAAAAACCAGGGCAAGGGCTCCGCCCTTGACCCCCAATGGGACCTCGGCGGGCCTGAGGCCCCAGCCCCCCGAACTTCAAAAGAACGGATTCCAAAGGCGGGCCAATGGCGGCGTGCGGGGCAGAGCCACGCATATTGTCCTGGCGAAAGCCGCTGCCCCCCGATTGCGTTACCGGACGAACCGCGATAGCGTTACTACCATCTGACATGAAAAGCGATAACAGATCGGGCCGCGTTGCGCAACACCTGCGCGGCCTCGCGGCCGGACAGAGCGAGGGTGCGCGCCTGCCATCGGTCCGCCAACTGATGCGCACCCTCGGCGCCGGGCCGGTCACGATTGCCGCCGCGCTCAAAACACTGTCCGAGGAAGGCCTGATCGAGGCTCGCCCAGGCCACGGCACGTTCGTTGCCGCCGTGGAACCACCCCGCTCCGGGACCTCCGATCTCGCCTGGCAGACGGTCGCCCTCGGCCCCGCGCGCGGCGCCACCGAAGCCCTGGCCGGGCTCGCGC
>JBOHMK010000208.1:0-14144 GCA_050730115.1 Acetobacteraceae bacterium | reverse complement strand
TCCCAGCAGCGGCGGCGTGTTGGCGAAACCGGCTTGGGTCAGGAAGCGATCCACCTCGACCTCCGGCTGCGTGCCCGCGCCGAGCTTGCGGTAGAGCTTGAGCATCATCACGTCGCCGACACGGATGGAGGTGTTGCTCTGGTCCACGCCGAGACGACGGATTTCCGTGTCGGTGCGCACTTCGGCCTGGTCGAGCCGCGCGGTCGCGGTGAACACCAGCCGGCCTTCCGCGGTGGAAATTTCGCGATTGGAGCGCAGCGCCGCGACGAAGCGGCGCGTGAAGGATTCCACCGCGCTCGCATCCACCAGCATGGACAGGCGCGCGCCGCGGCGCACGCGCGCCAGCGAGTAGGGCAAGAGCGGCCAGCCCGCGCCTTCGCCGTCTTCCTGGGCGAGTGCCAGCGGCAAAAAGTAGCGCTGCGCACCGCCGTCGGCGAACGTGACCTCGGCTTCCGCGATCAGCAGGTCGTCTTCCAGAAATGCGCCCGCGCAGACGCGTGCGCCGGTGATGCGCCGCTCCTTGTCCGCGAACCAGCGTTGCTTGACGAGAAACGCGGGGATGGCTTCGTGTTCGAGCACGCGCAACGCCGGTTGCGCGAGAACGTCCTTGAGGCCCGCGCGCGCCACCAGCGTGACGAAATCGGGTTCGATCGCGGGCGCCTGTTCATGCCAGGCGGGTACCGCGTCTGCACTCGCGAGCAGGAACCACTGAAACCCGTAGGCGGGCAGGGTGAGCAGGTAGTACATCTCGCCAATCGGCGGGAAGGCGCTGCGGCCAAAGAGCTCGATCGGCACGCGGCCCTTGAAACGCGACAGCTCCAGTTCCACGGCCTGCGCCGCGCGCGAGAGGTTGAATACGCAGAGCAACGCTTCGCCGTCGTCTTCGCGCAGGTAGGCCAGAATTTTGCGGTTGCCGGGATACAGAAAGGTGATGCTGCCGCGACCGAAGGCGCGATGTTCGCGGCGCACGCCGAGCATGCGCCGCGTCCAGTTGAGCAGGCTCGCGGGGGAACGCGATTGGGCCTCGACGTTGAGCGCGCCGAATCCGTAGAGCGCATCCATGATGGGCGGCAGGTAGAGCTGCTCGGGATCGGCGCGCGAGAACCCGGCGTTGCGGTCGCCCGTCCAGTGCATCGGCGTGCGCACGCCGTCGCGGTCGCCGAGGAATACATTGTCGCCCATGCCGATCTCGTCGCCGTAATAGAGCACCGGCGTGCCGGGAAGCGAAAACAGCAGGCCGTTCATCAACTCGATGCGGCGGCGGTCGTTGTCCATGAGCGGCGCGAGTCGTCGGCGGATGCCGAGGTTGATGCGCATGCGCCGGTCGCGGGCGTACACGTTCCAGAGGTAATCGCGCTCACGCTCGGTGACCATTTCGAGCGTGAGCTCGTCGTGGTTGCGCAGGAAGATCGCCCACTGGCAATTCGCGGGAATATCCGGGGTTTGACGCATGATGTCGGTGACCGGGTGACGGTCCTCACGTGCGATCGCCATGTACAGGCGCGGCATGAGCGGAAAGTGGAACGCCATGTGGCATTCGTCGCCGTTGCTGAAATACTCCTGCACGTCCTCCGGCCACTGGTTGGCTTCGGCCAGGAGCATGCACCCCGGCGCCACCGCATCGAGTGCCGCCCGAACCCGCTTGATGATGGCGTGAGTCTCGGGCAGGTTCTCACAGTCTGTACCCTCGCGCTCGACGAGATAGGGAACTGCGTCCAGCCGGAGCCCGTCAACCCCAAGGTCCACCCAGAACCGCATCGCTCCGAGCACCGCCTTCAGCACGTGCGGATGGTCGTAATTCAGGTCCGGCTGGTGTGAATAAAACCGGTGCCAGTAGTATGCTCCGGCGACCGCATCGAAACTCCAGTTCGACTTTTCCGTATCGACGAAGATGATTCGCGCATCCGGATATTTCCGGTCATCGTCCGACCAGACGTAGAAATTGCGGATCGCCGATCCGGGCCTGGCACGACGGGCGCGCTGGAACCATGGATGGGCGTCCGAAGTATGGTTGATGACCAGCTCGGTAATCACCCGAACGCCGCGCGCATGTGCGGCGTCGATGCACTGGCGCAAGTCCGCGATCGTCCCGTACTCGGGATGCACCGCCCTATAGTCGGAAATGTCGTAGCCATCATCACGGCGTGGCGACGGATAGAACGGCAGCAGCCAGATCGTGTTCACCCCGAGCTCGGCGATATAATCCATTTTCTGCGTCAGCCCGGGCAGATCCCCGATGCCATCATTGTTAGAATCGAAGAACGATTTGATGTGCACCTGGTAGATGACGGCGTCCTTGTACCAGAGCGCATCCTTGGCGAGTCGCCGCGACCGGTGGCGCCCGGTGGGGGGCCTCATGGCCGGCTCGCCAGGGGCTGATCGAGACGCCAGATGGCAAACGGCAGCCCGCCCGGATCGAGCCCGATGCGCTGGCGCTTGCCATGCCAGACGAGATGCTCGCCGTGCATCAGTTCCTCGGCCGCGATCGAGCCGTCATCCGGAAGGCCGAAATACCAGAGCGGGATTTCGATCTCTGCCTCGCGCGGGTTTTCGGGATCGAGATTGACCGCAACCAGGAGCGTGTTTGGTGGCACGGTCGATTTCCTCGCGTAACAGAGTATATTAGCGTCGAAGGCGTTGAGGAACTCGAGACCACGATGGCTACGCAACGCCGGATTGGCTCGGCGGATCTGGTTGAGCCGCGCGATCTCCGCCTTGATGTTGCCGGGACGGTTCCAGTCCCAGGCCCGGAGCTGATATTTCTCTGAATCGAGATATTCCTCCCGCCCGGGCAGCGCGGCCGCTTCGCAAAGCTCAAAGCCGTTATACACGCCCCAAAGCCCGGAAAGTGTGGCCGCCAGTGCCGCGCGGATCAAAAAACCCGGCCGGCCCGAATGCTGAAGAAAAAACGGATTGATATCCGGCGTGTTGACGAAAAGGTGCGGCCGGAAGAACTCCGCGACCGGTGCCATGGCGAGCTCGGTGAAGTAGCGCGTCAGCTCCTCCTTGGTGTTGCGCCAGGTGAAGTAGGAGTAGGACTGCGAAAACCCGATCTTCGCCAGTTGGTACATCATGCCCGGCCGGGTGAATGCTTCGGCAAGGAAAATCACGTCCGGTTCACGCCCGCGGATGTCCTCGATCAGCCATGCCCAGAACGCGAGCGGCTTGGTATGCGGATTATCGACGCGGAAGATACGCACACCTTGATCGATCCAGAACTGCACCACGTCTCTGAGCGTCCGCCAGAGGCTCGGCACCGCGCCCGGGGCGTAGAACGCGACATTGACGACATCCTCGTAGCGCTTCGGCGGATTTTCGGCGTAACGGATCGAGCCATCACTACGCCATTCGAACCATTCGGGATGCAGCCGTACCCAGGGATGATCCGGCGCGCACTGCACCGCGAAATCGAGCGCAATCTCCAACCCCTCTTCGGCGGCCTTGCTCACCAGGTGCCGGAAGTCCACGAGCGTCCCGAGCGCGGGGTGGACCGCATCGTGCCCACCCTCCGCCGCGCCGATTGCCCAGGGGCTGCCCGGATCATTGGCAAGAGCTTGAGGCGCGTTGTTGCGGCCTTTCCGGTTGATTCTGCCAATCGGATGGACCGGCGGCAGATAAACCACGTCGAAGCCCATGGCACGGATCGCCGGAAGCCGGGCAATGACATCGGCAAAGGTTCCATGGCGCGCCGGATCGCCACTCTGGCTTCGGGGAAAAAGCTCGTACCAGCTTCCGAAGCCGGCGGCCGGCCGTTCCGCTTCGATCGGGAGCAGCGGATCGAGACGGGTCAGAAAATCCCGCCCAGCTCGGGCACGCATCAGCGCCACCGTCTCGGGCCGCGTCAGCAGCGCGAGACGCTCCACGTCAGTGCCGGATGCGAACCGTTCGCTGAGCACAGCAAGCTCCGCGCCAGCGCACGATCCCTCCGCAGCGGCCTTCCCGAGCAGTGCCAGCCCTTGATCGAGCTCGAGTGCAATCGAAGCACCCGCCGCATGCCTCTTGCCGATGTCCGCGATCAGGCTCGCGTAGTCGTCCTGCCAGGCCTCGATCGTAAAGAGATACCTGCCGACGCGTGCAACGGGAAAGGAACCGCGATACCGATCGTTGCCAAGCAGGACCATCTCGGCCCGCTCCCATTGGTCGCCATCCGCGGCCCGCCACAAAACATCGGCGGCCAACAGAGCATGGCCATCGCTGATCAGCGTGGCTTCGACCTCAACCATCTCGCCGGCAATGCGCCTGGCCGGGAACCGTCCGCCATCGACGGCGGGGCTGACCGCTTCGATTGCAATGCGCGGCGCCTGCACCGCACATTGCAGCCGGTTTGGCTGAGCGACGCGGCTCATGATCGGCGGCGCAAATTCGAACGCAAAGACCTCCGCCGCTCCGGGCTCCAGGCCGATTGGGCATCCGGCACCGATCCGCCGGCGATCGCCCGCAGCCACCAGCGTACCACCGGTCGTGCCGAGCGCCGGCAGGATGCCCGCCGCCGGAATGCGCGCCGGATGAGCGAGGGACGGATTGCAGGCGAGCACGAACCGAGGGGCACGCCGCGCCCCGCGTAATAAAACCGCGATCTCGTCCCCCGGAGGGGATACCAGCCGCGCCGCCGCCCCGGCGAACATTCCGGGCTCCCGACGGCGGATCGCGTTGCGATCGGCGATTTCGGCGCATAGGTCGAAGGCCGGCTCGGCAGCAAGGCTTGCGAAAACGCGCGGATCGCCAGCATTCCGAGCGAGCGGATCCGCGGCACCAAACTCGAAGCCCATCGGCATCATCCACGCCGGCGCGTAATAGACGGCAAGCTCGAGCGCACGGCGGATCGCTCGTCCGGCCTCGGCCGAATTCACGCCCATTGCTGCGGCGCGCTCGCCAAACAGCGGCTCGGGCAGAGCGATGACGGCACCCAACCGCTCGACCCGTTCCGTATCTTCATCGATCCAGCCCGCGCAGAAGTCCCACCAGCAGGACGACGCCGCCGCGGCATCGAAGCCGCAGTCGACGAGCCCGGCGACTGCTTCGGGTGCCCCGCCATGGGTGAAGGCGAGGAAAACGGCATCCGGATGCCCGGTCCGTGCCGCCTCGATCAGGCGCCTCCAGAGGCCGGGCGGGACATCGTGCGCGGCGCGACACCGAAAGCCGCAAAGCCCGAGATCCAGCCACTCACCCAACAGGCCACTCCATTGCTCGAAGAGTCCGACCTCGGCGCCGAGTTCCCAGGCTGCTTCCGGCGTGCCCGACACCGCGTCCGTCAGCGCGAGATCAAGGATCAAGGAAAGCTCGTAGCCGGCGGCACGCTCGGAGATCGCCGCGAGTGCGGCCGCTGCATCCCCACTGCCCAGTTCCGGGTGCAGGCTCCGATGGTCCGCGGAGGCGAAGAGATTTCCACCAGGCCCCGGTGCAAACAAGGGTGCCAGTACGATCCCGTTGAATTCCATGCCGCGGATCCGCGCGAAATGGCGATCCCACTCATCGAGTGGCCCGGCGAGCAACGGATGCAGATAATAGAAACCGGCGACACCGAGGCGCAGTTCCCGCTGCCCACCGCTCCCTGTCAACGGCGAAGGCCAGCGTGCGGCCTCGGTGAGTGGAGATCCCCGATCGGGGTGATCCTCAGAGCCAGCACGGACCTTCGAATTTCCCTCGGCCAACAGCGAATCGCCTTTCAATTTCTGGATTCACCGAGGCGCCGGAACGCACCTCCCGCTGCCGCCTCGGAGGAGCACAGGATCGCCGCCTGGCGCACCGCGATCACGCGGCCGGGCACCATGTTAACCGCCATCTTTGGCCGATCACAAAGAAGGGGGAAAGACCGCTTCGTCTCCACTCTGCGGCGCCTTGGCGGGATCAAGACCGGATTGCGCGCGGTCTTCCCGCCGGCTGCAGCTCCGGGAGCGGGGTGCCCGGTCAGGAGGTTCCGGACGCGAGCTTGGCCTTAAGGCCGGAAATGCCGAGCGTAAGTGCGGTCGGGCCACTCGCCGCGACCGGTGCGGTGAGCCGCCAGGTCGCATGATCGATGTCACGGAACAGCACCGCGATGCCCACGAACTGCGTGCCCTTCTCGAGCGTGCGCGTAATGGTCTTGGTCTGGCCCGGCGGTATCAGGAACTGCTCCGAAGCCAAGAGGTCTGTGGCCAGCGTTTCCTTCTGGTGGTCGAGCAGGGCGAACACATCGGCGCGGTCGAACCGTCCGGTCGCGCTCAGTTGGTAAAGCTCGAACGGAACCGGCGCCGGATGACCGGTCGGATCCGGGTTCTGATCGGCCCCGCCATGAACGGTGAGCGTCAGCACGGCCGGCGCAGGCGGACCCGCTGCACAGCGTTCGAGCACGAGCATGGAAGTTAGCGCAAGCAAGGCACGGCGGCTGGTCATGAAGGCTCCCTTTCCCGGGCGGCAATCTCCGCCAACGCCTGTTCGTAGGCGCGGGCAAACGCCTTGCCGAAGACGCTGTCGAAATCGTCGGCGAGGCCGAGAGACACCTCCGCATGCAGCTTCTCGAAGGCATCCCAGGCGCGCGCTTTCCGATTGTGAGCGAGCCCGATCAACCCGCCTGCAGCACCCGCTCCGGCAAGTTGGGCCGGATCAAAGCGCTGGACCAGCGCGCGCACCGCAGACTGCATCGCTGCGGTCGCGGCGAGTTCGTGCTGGCGGATATCCCTGAGCGCGTCCGCCACCGCCTCGGCCGGCCCCATGTCCGTCTTGCGACCGGATCCGATCAGTGCCGCCAATGCATCGTCATCGCCGGCCGAGAATTTGAGCGGGTTGTTGCCGTGGGCGCGAATCATCGTCTGCTCGATTCGGAACTCCCCTTTGATCGCCGCGCGCGCAATCAGCGCCTGACGCAATCCGGAGACCAAGGCGCGAAAGGCGGCCCCGAGCGCCTCCATCGCAGCCGCAGGATCCGCCGGCCGTGCATCCGGAATGCCGGCGCCGGTGAGAAACGCAGCCAGCAGCCCGGACTCGCCCCCGGAATCTCCCCCGGGCCCGCCCACGGAATCCCCGGGCCCCGCCACCGCGCGAGCGGCAGGCTCAGCGGCCAAAGCTGACGGCATCGCTTGGGCGAGGGTTACAGGTGCCGGATCGGCGGGAGGCTTTCGGGCACCAGGCGGACGAAGCAGCGATTCCTCGGCATCCCAATCGTCCGGCAACAGCTCACTCGTTGGCTTCGGCGGTCTGAATGCGTCTTCAATAGCGGGCTGATGATCCGCCATCGCCGGGCCCGCGAACGGCCGTTCGGCGGGGTCGGGCGCCAGCGGGTCGAAATCAGGGGGCAGCGCGAAGGCCGGCCGCTCGTCCCCGACCGGCGCAGCGCCCCGAAACGGCGCCCCCCCGGCAGGCCCGAGCACCTCGCCAAACGGATCATCACCGAACGGATCGGCCGCCGGCGCTACCTCTCTTGGCGGCGGGGCAGAAGAGCGAAAGACTTCCGCCTGTTCGCTGATCCGCACCTCGATCTCATAAGCGCCAAGCCGAAGCCGGTCCCCGTCGCGGAGCGTCCGCGGTTCCCCCGTTCCGACCGGCTCGGACTCACGGTTGAGAAAGGTCCCGTTAGTCGAGACATCGGCGAGTTGCCAAGTGCCCGAGCGGAAGGCCACCACGCAGTGGCGCTTCGAGAGATGCCGCTCAGGATCACTCAGCACCCAGTCATTATCGACGCCGCGCCCGATATTGAACTCCCCGCCGCCGATTTCGCGTGTCTCCGGAGCGACCTGGTCCGGACAGCGGAGCACGGAAAGCGTCAGCGCCATTGCCTCAGCCGATCAACACCATCGGCAAACCGAGCACGATCACGCCGCCATGCGCCGTTGAATCGCCCATCCGGGCCGCCGGCATGCCGCCGATCAGGACTGTTGGTGCACCCGGCAGGATCGTGTCCGGCGGACCGACACAGGTGCAAAGGCCGCCGGCAACGGCCGCCGGCATGCCGCCGATCAAGACCGTTGGTGCGCCCGGCGGCAGGATCGGCCCGCCGACATGCGGCACCGGGCCGGTTGTCATCGGGCAGGTGTGCAAGCAGCCGACGAAGGCCGCAGGCTGGCCCATCACGCCTCCTCGGGCGGCAGCCTTCCCGGTCCGCCCGCAGCGATGTTGTGGGCGCTGTCGAGGAAGCGGGCAAGGCGGTCTTTTTGTCGTTCCGGATTACTTCGAACCGCTGCCAGCACCACGGCACCGGCGACCGCCGTACCCGTCAGGTGGTCGGCCGGTGCCACCGGCGGTTGTCCGGCCGGGGACATCGAGTCCCCGCTCCAGAATGCGGCGACCGCCGCCCAGGCCTCCGGGCTGCCAAACCCAGCCGCCTGGGCAGCCGCAAACGCAGCCCGCCTCGGCTCGTCCGACTGCCGCCGCACCCATTGCTCCGCTGCGGCCACGGCGGTCCGATCCGGTTCCGGCAGGTTGGCAGGTGCCGTATGGTGCGCACACATGCAGGCCCACCAGGTCGCCTCCCGCTTCGGCAAGGCATGGGCGAGCAGACGGGTCGCCTCGATCAGAAAGCCACGACCCTCCAGCCGCTCCAGCGCCTCCGCGGTCGCTGCACAACCGTCAAGCAGCGCACTCGCCTCGGCTGGAAGCTCCAGCCGCTTCCTGACCTCGGCGAGATCGCTATCCATCAGCTTGACCAGCGCCGCCACCATCGTCGGTCACGCGTCAGTTTACTTGTACCAGCCCACCCTTCAACGTCAGCATCCCATCCCCGGTCAGTTGCGCCATCGGCCCCTTGAGGTCCAGCAGGGCCTGGGCGGCAGCCTTGATCATGGTGCCATTGATGGCCACACCGGAGGGGTCGATCTTGATGCTGTTCGCACCGACCGTAAGCGTGATGCTGGTGGGATCCATCTTCACCGTGCTGCCCTCTCCGACCGCGAGTTGAATTGCCTGCGCCCCCGTGACCTTAACCGAGGCCGCCTTCGCATTCACAACGATGTTACCGCTGGACGAGGTTACCGTAGAATCCTTTTCCGAAGTGTGACCAACCTTACCCTGCACGGAGAGGCTGCGGTCCCCGTCGATGGTGATCGAATCGTCCTTCTTGATCGTTATCGTCCGATTGTTCTCGACCTCGACGGTCAGGTCCTTTTCCGCGTGCAGCAGCACAACCTCGCTGCCCGAAGTGTCGTCGAATGACAACTCCGAGTAGTTGGAGGTGCCGCCCCCGGCGGAGGAGCGGCTGCGAAGGCCGCTCTTGGTTTGCTGGTCGGGCAGCGGGAAGGGGGGCTTCTGCTGGCCGTTGTAGAAACAGCCGATCACCACCGGCTGGTCCGGGTCCCCGTGCATGAAGGCAACGGCGACTTCGCTGCCTTGGCGCGGCATGTGTTGCCAGCCCCAGCCGGACCCACTCCACGGCTGAATCACGCGCACCCAGATTGCATTCTGCCCGGTTTCGTCCTTGCGGTGGTCCCAGAAGAACTGCACCTTGATCCGCCCGATCGCTTCGCTGTCGATCTCTCCGGAGGCGGTGAGCACGATTGCCGAGTAGACCCCTGTCATGCGCGGCCGCTTGGTGGTACTGGGCTGGCGCCAGTTGGTGGCCTGAGGAAAGGCGGTGAAGCTGTTCTGGTAGCTGATCTCGCCGCCGCCTGCGATCCAGGTTGGGTCGGCGAAGTCGTGCACCACACTCTGCACGACGAACCCGGCATTCGAATCGCCGGTCATCGGGTTCGTCTCCAGCGTGAAACGGCCACCGGCGAAGCAGCCTTCATGCTGACCCGCGCCCTCGTAAAGCACCGCCGCCGCATCGGCGGCTTCAGACTGGAACTTTGCGCGCGCATTGAGGACATCGGTCTCCGCCGAACGCCCCGGCCACAGATAGACATCCCGCTGGCCGGTGCCGCTGGCGGTGAGTAGCGTGCTGCTGGTGCCGTTCGGCTGGTTGACCGTAACCGGATCGTAGTCGGCAAGGGCGACCGACCCCCAGGCGGTCTCATTGCACAACCGGAATGCGGTCAGCACATTGTAATTCCCGCCGGTTTCGACAAAACGCAAGGAGTTCCCGCCGATTGCCTTGAAGGCGCCGTTGTAGTTCAGGATCACCAGCGTGTGCGCGCTGTCGCTGTGCTCGAAGTAATAATAAAGACCTTCCTCCTCCATCAGGCGGCTGACGAAAGCAAGGTCGGTCTCGTTGAACTGCGTCGTGTAGGGCCGCGTCGCCGGCGAGCCCTGCAGCCGGGTATCGTAAGTAATCGACGCTTCACCGAAGATCTTTCCGAGAATATCGGTCACGCTGGCGTCCGGAAAGATCCGGCAATCGATGGTCTGGCTCAGGAACCAGAGCTTCGGCACGACCTCGAAGCGATAGAACCCATAGCCCCGAATCGCCGTCCCATGCGTCACCAGCCGCCGGATCATGCCGTTGAAATAGCGCTCCGGGCCACCCGGCCGCGCCACTTTCAGTGTGAGCGGCTGGAACAGGTAGCTGTCGGGCGAGAGCGGCGAGCCAGCCGCGTAGAAATCGATGCTGACGCTGAACGGCGCGCTGATTGCCTCCTCGGCGTGGAAGCCGACCGCAATGAACTCAGTGGCCGCGCCGCTGACCGATATGGTCAGCGCCTTCCCTTCCGCTCCTCCTCCGGCGGAGTCGGACATCGAACTCTCCTTCCGAATCGGAGACCTTTTACCGGCCGTTGCACGGCTGGCAAACAAACGCTCCCGTGACCGTGCCCGCCCGGCGCGCTCAGGCGGACCCGCGAAGCCCTGCCGCCGCTCCTGTGGGAAGGCAGATCTCGATCAGGTCCGGCACTCCGGGTTAAGGCCCGAGACGGAATCCGAGGCGTTTGACCAGCAGTAACATTCCGGCGTTGCGACCATCACCGGGCCCGTGAGTTCAGCGATCCCCGTGATTTCAGGACCTCAGGTGCGCGGGCCCGACCGATCAGCCGCGGGATCGGTTCGCCCGGACCACTGGTGCGTCTCAGGTCGGGCCCGGCCACCATCGCGAACTCCGCCTCCGACCGCGCGGGGACGTGTACGAGTCGGGCGAGACCGGCGAGCTCCGGAGGTCTTCGCGGATGGCGATGATGGCAGGCTCGGATTCGTGATCGACCGAAGTGAATCGGCAGATCGCCGCTTCGAACATCTCGTGAACGACTGGGCAGCGGCCGAACGGGAGAGCCTCCTGCGTTCCGTGCGGAGTAGCGTTGTGCAGTGCACAATCCGGGTTTGCCGGCGCGAAAATCCGGCGTCGCTGCGGTCACAGGCGGGTGGCCGTCCCGGCGCCGGAAGTGGATCGCGGCGGAATGAAGTCGCGTTGCGGTTCAGGGCCGGGTGGCTTTGCTCGAAGAACCGAAGGAGAGCGTTTTCACCCGGGTTGAAAACCTTCTAGGCTCGCCGGCAAGCATCGCGCGGGAGGCCGTCAATGCCAGACGACGAGACGGGTGGGTCCGCATCTCCGACGCCCCCTCTGGCGGGGATCACATCGGCCGAGTTCGTCGAGACGCTGTTTCGCCGCTCGGCTCGTGAGGATCTTGCCCGCTACCAGCCCGCCGATCTCGAGCGCCTGGCGGCTGCCGCCCTAGCCCATTTGGCAGCGCCGCGCCCCTCCGGTCCGGACATTCGCCTGGTCGACTACGAGTTCACGATCAACGGCCGCACTGACGAAATCACCGTCGTCGAGGTGGTCAACGGCAACATGCCTTTCCTGCTCGACTCGACTCTCGGCGAACTCAGCGACCAGGGGTGGGAACCCGACCTGGTCGCGCATCCTATGCTGGCGGTGGAACGCAGCCGCAGCGGCGCGCTGATCCGACTCGAAGGCGAAGCCGGCCCCACGGCGCAATCCGGCCTCGAGCGCGAGAGCCTGATTCACGTCCACCTCAATCGCATCGACGAGCCCGCCGCGCGGACGCGGCTCGCCGAGGGGCTCGCCAAGACCTACGCCGAGGTCGCGCTCGCGGTCGAGGACCGGGCCGGCATGTGGGCGCGGATCGACGATGTGATCCGCGCCTACCGCATCAGCCACCCACCCCTCGCCGAGGACGAAGTGGCCGAGGCCGTGGCCTTCCTCCGCTGGCTGCGCAACGACAATTTCGTCTTCCTCGGGGTCCGCGAATATCGCCTGCCGGACGGCGACGCCGCCGCCGACCCGGTCGCCGGGAGCGGCGTCGGGCTGTTACGCGATCCCGCCGTCAGGGTGCTGCGCCGCGGCCGGGAACTCGTGGTGATGACGCCCGAAATCCACGCCTTTCTGGCCCGGCCCCAGGCCCTCATCATTGCCAAGGCAAACGTTAAATCCCGGGTGCACCGCCGCGCTTATCTCGATTACATCGGGATCAAGCTGTTCTCTTCGGAAGGACGCCTCGCCGGTGAGCTCCGGCTGATCGGCCTGTTCACCGCCAGCGCCTATACGAGCACCACCGGTGCCGTGCCCTATCTCAGGCATAAGATCGCCAAGGTGGTAGCGCGCGCCAACTTCGATCCGACCAGCTACGCCGGCCGCGCGTTGCTCGCGGTGATGGAGGATTATCCGCGCGACGAACTCTTTCAGATCGACGAGGATACCCTTTACCGCTTCGCGATCGCGATCATGAACCTCTCGGAGCGCCCCCGCGTCCGGGCGCTGATCCGCCCCGACGAATTCGACCGCTTCATCTCCGTGCTCGTGTTCCTGCCGAAGGATCGTTACGACTCCGAGGTCCGGCGCCGGGTGGGCGCCTGGCTCGCCAAGAGCTACCAGGGGCGTGTTTCGGCGGCCTATCCCGCCTATCCCGAAGGCCCGCTCGCGCGCACCCATTTCATCATCGGACGCGACGAGGGCCTGACGCCCCGAATCGAGCAGGCAGCGCTCGAAAGGGGCATCGCGGCGATCGCCCGCACCTGGCGCGACGGACTGCGCGAGGCGTTGGCAGCGGCCAAAGCGAGCGCCGAGGCACGCGCACTCTTAGGCCGCTACGGGGAGGCCTTTTCGGCTGCTTACCGCGAAGCGTTCCCGGTTGAGCGAGCAGTCGCCGACATTGCCATTCTCGAACAGCTCTCTCCCGATCACTCCCGCGCCGTCAGGCTCGACCGCGAGCCGGCCCTGCCGCCGCAAAGAGCCAATCTCAGCCTGTTCTCACTCGAGGCGGCACTGCCGCTTTCCGAGCGCGTGCCGATCCTGGAGAACTTCGGCTTCCGCGTGCTCGACGAGCGGACCTATCGCATCGACCGCGACGCCGAGAGCAACGCCCCACCGGTCTGGCTGCACGACATGGAGATTGAACGGGCCTCGGGCGCCGCCATCGATCTCAAGGCAATCGAACAGAAGATCGAAAGTGCACTGCTCGCGCTGTTACACGGCGAGGCCGAATCCGATGGCTTCAATCGTCTCGTCCTGGAAGCCGGGCTGGACTGGCGCGACGCTTCGCTCCTGCGTGCCTTCGGGCGCTACCTCCAGCAAATTCGCGCGCCCTACCCGCAGGACTACCTGGCTGCCACCCTCTCGCGCTACGGCGCCATCGCCGCCCGCCTGGTGGCACTCTTCCGTAGCCGCTTCGATCCCGCCGTTGCTGCTGCCGAGCGCACTCCGCGTCAGGCCGCGATCAAGGCCGAGATCGAAGCCGCACTCGCCGGCGTCGACAGCCTCGATGATGACCGCATCCTCCGCCGCTTCGCAAACCTGATCGAATCCGCTGTCCGCACCAATTATTTCCAGCTCGACCCGGATCGCCGGCCCCGCCGGGCCATCGCCTGCAAGTTCGACTGCCGGCTGATCGAGATTCTGCCACGACCGCGACCGCTGTTCGAAATTGCCGTCTACAGCCCGCGCGTCGAGGCATTGCATCTGCGCATGGGCCGGGTCGCACGCGGCGGCATACGCTGGTCCGACAGGCCACAGGATTTCCGCACCGAGGTGCTCGGCCTCGTCAAAGCTCAGCACGTGAAGAACGCAGTGATCGTCCCCGTCGGCGCCAAGGGCGGGTTCGTGCCGAAGCGCTTGCCCTCACCCGCAAACCGCCAGGCCTGGCTCGCCGAGGGCATCGAAAGCTACCGCATCTTCATCGACTCGCTCCTTGAGATCACCGACAATATCGGCCCCGAAGGGATCATTCCGCCGCCGATGACCGTCCGCCACGATCCGGATGATCCCTATCTCGTGGTCGCCGCCGACAAGGGCACCGCAACCTTCTCCGATACCGCCAATGCGCTCGCCATCGCCCGCGATTACTGGCTCGCCG
>JBOHMK010000207.1:0-2979 GCA_050730115.1 Acetobacteraceae bacterium | reverse complement strand
CTTCATCACCACCGACGAGGGCGGCGGCTACTACGACAGCGGCCCGATCCAGCCGCTCGACTTCTTCGGTGACGGCACGCGTGTGCCGCTGATCGTGGTTTCGCCATATTCGCAAGGCGGGCATGTGGTGTCGAGCTATGCTGATCACGTCTCTCTCCTCAAGTTCATCGAGGCCAACTGGCATCTGCCGGCGATCAGCAAACGAAGCCGCGACCACCTGCCGAACCCGGTCGCAACCGCCGCCAATCCCTATGTGCCGACCAACAGCCCGGCGATCGACGACCTGATGGACTTCTTCAAGTTCAGGTGAAGCAGCGCTCGACGGGCGCTGAAAAGCCAGGTCAAGGGCTCCGCCCTTGACCTGCTGGCGCCTGAGGCCCCAGACCCCCGAACTTCAAGCGAAGGGATCCCAAAGGCTTGCCTTTGGCCGGGCGCGGGGCCCCGCGTATTTCCCTGGCGCGATCAGCGGTCCGCGGTCGCGAATAATCGTCGCGCTGCGGCCGCCACCTGTAGCTGGTAGCGGTAGTTGAGAACCGGCGTGTGCGAATGATAATCGCCGATCGCCCGCATTAGATTGTGCGACTGATCAAGATACACACGTAGAATCGCGCCGGCCGCGGTGATGTTGAAGCAGGGATCGCCGACCAGCCGTGACCAGACGGCAACCGGGGAAAGGCCGCTCGCACGCGCGATCGGGATCACCCAGAATGTGTTCACCTGCATCACACCGAGATCGTCGGTGCCGTTACGATTGTGATGCACCACACCCGGCGCGCCGGCTTCCACTGCCTGGATTGCCGGCAGCGCGCTCGGCGGCAGCCCATAGAGATGCGCCACCGCAAGCATGCAACTGAGAAACGGCACGGGCGTCATGCGGTTACTCTTCTCTCCGCTGTTGCGGCACTATTTGACGGAGCCGAGGGTGAGGCCGCCGACAAGATAGCGCTGCAGCCAGGCAAAGAGAAGCGCGACCGGGCCGGTGGCCACCAGGGTTGCCGCCATCACGTGGTTCCACTCGATCGTATAGCGCCCGGCGACGAGGTTCACAACCCGAAGCGTGATGGTCTGCTTGTCCGGCGAACGTAACATGGTGAGCGCGACCGTGAATTCGTTCCACTCGTTGACGAACGTCACGATCGCCGTCACGGCGATCGCGGGAATTGCCATCGGCAGGAACACCGCGAGTACCGCGCGGAACCTGCCGCAGCCGTCGATCCAGGCGGCTTCTTCAAGATCGCGCGGGATCGCGGCAAAGTAGGCGGCAAGCATCCAGACGGCGAAGGCGATGTTGAAGGCTGCGTAGATCACGATCACCACCAGGCGCGTGTTGACGAGCGTGCCGCCGCCAAACGGGACGGCGGCCGCCATCCGGAACAGGCCGAGCACCAACAGCACCGGGGAGAGCATCTGGGTGACGAGCAGGAAGCGCCGGTAGCCGTCCTTGGCGGCAAACGGCAGCCGCGCAAGCGCGTACGCGGCGGGGACGGAAACGCTGAGTGCCAGCGCCGTGGCAGCGATGCTGATGCCGAGGCTGTTCAGAACGGCGGTACCGAAATCGGCCGCCTGCCACATCGCCGCAAAACTGTGCCAATCGATATGCTGGGGAATCCAGCGCGGCGGATAGTGCAGCACTTCGTCCGCCGGCTTCAGTGCCGTCGAGATCATCAGCGCGAAGGGAAACAGCACCAGAACGATCAGTGGCGAGAGCGCGAGCCAGCAGTAGAAACTGCGGCGAAGGGAGCGGCGCCGCATCACCGGGCGCTCCGCTCTTCGAGCCGGAGATACACCATCGTTACGGCGAACACCATCGCCAGCATGAAGACCGACACCGCTGCCGCCGGCCCGGGGCGGCCGAGCCGGAAAGCGAGCATGTAGAGATAGGTGACCAGAATGTGGGTGGAGTTGTCCGGCCCGCCTTCGGTCATCACCCAGATGATCGGGAAGGAGTTGAAGACGTAGATCATATTCAGAACAACCGCGATCGTGACGAACGGGCGGAGCAGCGGCAGCGTCATCCAGCGGAACTGCGCAAGCGGGCCGGCGCCGTCGATCCGCGCCGCCTCGTAAACTTCCCCGGGGATCGAGGCCAGACCGCCCAGGAAGATCGTCGTCGTGAACGGGATCGAAACCAGGATGCCGACTCCAATCTCAACCGGGAAAGCGGTCGAGGCGCGTGCCATCCAGGGGATAGGCGCTCGGATCAGGCCAATCTGCTGCAGGATCGCATTCACCATGCCGGATTCGCCGTTGAAGGCCCAGAGCCAGACGATCGCGGCCATGGCGAGAGAAATCGACCACGGCAGCATGATAAGAATGCGAGCCAGGCTCCGGCCGTGGAAATCGACCGCCAGCACGAGTGCCACCGGAAGCGAGATCGCAACGGTGCCGCCGACGACCGCGGCCGTCCAGACGAACGTGCGGACGGTGGCTCCGAGGAACACCGGATCTTCGAGCGTGGAGAGATAGTTGGCGATGCCGGTGAAGCCGTGCATCACGCCGAATGGAGAGACACGGTGCAGCGAGAGCCAGATGATCTCGAGAAAGGGGTAGCCGATCACGAGCAGGGCGAGGCCGAGGCTCGGCCCGATGAGCAGCCATGGGACGAGAGGCGCGGCAAGCCGCACTCGGCGCGCGCCGAGCTTCAGCCCCACAGACGGCAGCGACGGGGCAACCAAATTCGTTCACCCGCCGCTGGGCGTTGCGGTCGGATGCTCGCGGGTTTGGCTCTCTACGAACCGCTGAGCGCCTGGTTGGCCTCCGCCGCCATCCGCTTGAGTGCCGCCGCCGGCTCGGCTTTGCCGAGATAGACCGACTGGACTCCATCGATCACCGCCTTGGCGACGTTCTCCCAGCCGACGATCGTCGGCGCGAAGCGCGCGTCGGGCAGCAGACTGACGAAGATCTGCAGTCTCTTGTCGTCGGCGAAATAGGGGTCGCTTGCCCCGGCCTTGGTGGTCGGCAGGAAGCCCTCGTTCTTGT